>JAGLKH010000457.1 GCA_023141985.1 Flavobacteriaceae bacterium
GTCCTGAAATAGCGTTACACAAAAACCTAGTGTAATGAAGACAAATTATGTAAAACGCACTCAAAAGGACTACAGTTTAAGTTTAAAACTTCAAATTGTTCAATCCATTGAAAGAGGTGAGTTCTCAACAAAACAAGCTCAACTTAGTTATGGTATTCAATCAAGAAGCACCGTTATAAATTGGCTTAGAAAATATGGTAACTTTGATTGGGAAAATCAAACACCATCCAATATGCCAAAAACACCCGAACAGAAATTATTAGAACTCGAACAAAAAGTTCGATTATTAAAAAAACAAAAAGCATTTTTAGAGAAACAAGTCGAACAGTCTGATAAGAAAGTTATACTTTTCGATATGATGATTAATTTGGCTGAAAAAGAATATAATATTCCAATAAGAAAAAACTCCAAACCCGAGTAATAGATTTAATAAAAGAGCAATACCATCAAAGTATTAGTTCTTCCTGTAAATTACTTGGGGTAAGCAGACAGGTTTATTATCGTTCCCTACAAAGCACTAGAAAGCGTAGAGAGGTAGCCAAACAAGTTGTTGATTTGATTAATCAAGTACGTATAGAGATGCCCAGATTAGGAACAAGAAAATTGTACTATTTACTTCAAGAAGAATTAGAAACCCTTGGAGTGGGTAGAGATAAACTATTTAGCATTTTAAAAGCCAATCATATGTTGATTATACCTAAGAGAGGTTATCATATAACAACCAACTCACATCATCGGTTCCGTAAGCATAAAAACCGTATTGAACACTTAAATATTAATCACCCAGAACAAGTTTGGGTAGCTGATATTACCTATGTAGGACATCGCAAAAATCCAATGTATTTAGCCTTGGTAACAGATGCTTATTCAAAGAAAATAAAAGGATATAATGTATCTAGCAGTTTAGAAACACAAGGGAGTTTAAAGGCTTTAAAAATGGCGATTAAATTTCGAGAATATCCAAATCAAGAATTGATTCATCATTCAGATAGAGGATTACAATATTGTTCAAATGAATATCAAAAATTGATTAACAAGAATAGTATCAAATGTAGTATGACGGAATCTTATGATCCTTATCAGAATGCAGTTGCTGAACGAATCAATGGAATACTTAAACAAGAGTTTTTATTTAATACTCGAAATTTAGATTTAAAAACAATGAAAATATTGGTAAAACAAAGTATTGAAATATACAATCAAAATAGACCACATTGGTCTTGTAATATGCTTACTCCAAACCAAATGCATCAACAAAACAAAGTAAAAATAAAAACCTATAAAAATAAAAATCTCCGAAAGTTTCAACTCTCGGAGATTTAAAATTATCTTTGTATAAACCTGTAACGGTTATTTAGGACTAGTCATTATTTAATAGATTCTTCTACATCTTTTAAATTCATTTTCATTTTATTTAATTATTACTATTTATTTAATTTTACATTTCTTAATCTCAAAGAGTTTACAATTACTGAAACCGAACTGAAACTCATGGCAGCGGCTGCTATCATTGGTGAAAGCAATAGCCCGA
>JAGLKH010000458.1 GCA_023141985.1 Flavobacteriaceae bacterium
TATGTAATATATTTAATCAACTATGTAGACAACTAACTATATTTTATTATATTTGTTATTATTTACTTCAAAATGGAAAAAGACTTTATTAAAGAGCTTGGTTACAAAGCGTTAGACAATCGATTAAAACGTATAAGCGATAGAATGTCGCATGATACAAGAAAATTCTTTAAGCAAATTGATATTGATGTAGAGCCAAGTTGGCATCTTGTTTTTAAGTTAATAAAAGAAAATAAGATGATGACAATGGTAGAAATTGCAGAACAATTAGGTTATACGCATCCATCAATGGTAGTAATGCTTAAAAAGATGACTTCAAAAGGCTATTTAGTTTCAGAAAAAGATGCTATCGATAAAAGAAAACAAAATATAAAGCTAACCAAGAAATCCTATGATCTACTTCCAGAATTAGAACAAATATGGTCCAGCTGTGAAAGAGCTATTTATATAATGCTAAAGGAAGATCTTTCTATATTACATTATTTAGATCAAATTGAAGAGTCATTAAAGACAGTTCCTTTTAATGAGCGCTTTTATAGTGAATATTATAAAACTAAAAACTAAAAAAACACAAGTATGTTTAATTCAAATAAAGATTCTATGGCTACATCAGAAAATAATATCTCCGAAATATCACGAAGGGGAATGATTAAAACATTAGGGTTTGGATTAAGTTTTGCTGCTCTTCCTTCCTTTGTGACAGCGGGAATGACAGAAGTACCGATAGATGCTTTGGATCATGGGGAACGAATTATTCCTGTGGGAGAAAAAGACTTAATTGAAATGCAAAAATTTATTGAAGATTGTATTGCAGCTAACAAAGAATCCGATCCTCAAGAAGCTGTTAAAGAGGTTTTAGCAAAAGGTGTATCTAAACCTTCAGCAATGTTGAAAGCAATTGGTGAACCAACTGAGGCAGGTTTAAAGGTTTTTCTTCGCTCTAAGGAGCTAACAATTTTTGCTGCATCATGGACTCCTCAAATGAACCTTATGCCGCACAACCATCATATGTGGGCGAATATCGGTATATATACTGGACGAGAAGACAATATTATCTGGGAACGAAGCAAGAGCGGATTGGAAGCTAATGATGTGCGATGTTTATTTGCTGGGGATGTTGCAACCCTAAATATAAATGCGATTCATTCTGTGACTAATCCTCTCCCGAGATTTACTGGAGGACTTCACATTTATGGTGGCGATTTCTTTGCTACCGAACGCAGTCAGTGGGATCCAGAGACTCTCAATGAAGAACCTTCTAATGGTGAAGTAATACGTAATATTTTCAAGAAAGCAAATGAACAAATGCTTAGAATGAAAAAC
Organism: Flavobacteriaceae bacterium; assembly: GCA_023141985.1. Classification (GTDB taxonomy): domain Bacteria; phylum Bacteroidota; class Bacteroidia; order Flavobacteriales; family Flavobacteriaceae; genus PRS1. The sequence continues at coordinate 1,324 of JAGLKH010000458.1, forward strand.
GACTAGTTTTAGTTCTCACCTTAATTGTTTATTGTGAAGACAAAGGGAAGGGCTTGCAATTACCAATAAGATGGACAGCTGTCTTAAAGAATAAAAATAATCGTTGGGTATGGGTCATAGAAATGCGTCTAAAGCAGCATCTAACCAAGACAAAGGCCAGGCCTTTCCAAAGCAAACAAGTAAATAGGAATATTATGAAACGAAAATTAATATCAAGTGGTAGTCCTTATGAGGATATAGTAGGTTTTAGTAGAGCTGTACGTGTTGGGCCATATATATCTATAGGAGGAACTGCACCAATGGATACAGACGGAAATACAGTAGGTATTGGTGATATTTCGGTTCAAACCAAGCAATGCATTGAAACTATAAAAATAGCGTTGGAAAAAGCAGGTTCAAGTTTAAATGATGTTATTAGAACCCGAATGCTGCTAACTAATATTGAAGACTGGAAAGAAGCTGCCGAAATAAGAGCCTCATATTTTAAAGGCATTAAGCCTGTTGATACCATTATGCAAGTAACGAGGTTTATTAATCCAGATTGGTTAATTGAAATTGAAGTTGATGCCATTGTGACCTCATAAAACTATGGTTAAAATAGGGCGAAGCGTATAAAAAAGATACAGTGTATCTTTTTAGCGAACGAGCCAGCTAGCGCAAGGCGTTTGCAGAATTTTCTTCCAAAAA
>JAGLKH010000459.1 GCA_023141985.1 Flavobacteriaceae bacterium
TTAGGTGATATTTTTAGTGTGAGAATAGCTGGAAATTTTGTTAACCAAGATATTTTAGGAAGTATGGAATTTGCTTGCAAATTAGCAGGCACAAAGTTAGTGGTAGTTTTAGGACACACAAAATGTGGTGCTGTAAAAGGGGCATGTGATAACGCAAAATTAGGCAATTTAACAGCAATGCTTGATAATATTAAACCAGCAGTAAATGCTGTAAAATTACCTAAAGAAGCAAGTTTAAGAAATTCTTCAAATATTGAGTTTGTTGATAATGTATCTGAGAAAAATGTGAATTTGACCATTGAAAGAATTATGAAAGAAAGTGATGTCCTAGCAGAAATGCAAAACAATAATGAGATATTGATTATTGGAGCTATGTATGATATTAATTCAGGAGAAGTAAAGTTTTACGAATAAGAGTATAAGATTAAAAATAATAAACCATGAAAAAATTATTTTCAAATATAAAAGGTGATGCCTTTGGAGGAATAACAGCAGGAATTGTAGCACTTCCATTGGCATTAGCTTTTGGAGTTAGCTCTGGGTTAGGGCCTAGCGCTGGACTCTATGGCGCTATTTTTTTAAGCTTCTTCGCGGCTTTGTTTGGAGGAACTAACACACAAATTTCAGGACCAACAGCACCAATGACAGCAGTAAGCATGGTTGTAATTGCAGGAATAGTAGCTACCTTTGATGGCGATATTTCTAAAGCTTTACCTGCTATTTTAATAATATTTTTGTTAGCCGGAATTATGCAAATTGGCTTAGGGTTAATTGGCTTGGGGAAATACATAAAATATATACCTTATCCTGTAGTATCTGGATTTATGACAGCCATAGGTGTTATTATTTTAGTAACTCAAATTTTGCCTTCTGTTGGTTATTATCCAAAAGAAGATTCAGATTTTGTAACACTATTTAAGCCTCATGCTGAAGAAATAATTTTAGACAATATTTTAAAAGAAGAAGCTGGTGAAGGGATTCTAGTGTTAGAAGATTTTAAAGAAACTATAAAGAGAGCAGAAGGGATTACACAAGAACAAATTCTTAAAGAATCACAAACACTAGCAAGTAAAGAAGCATCTGGAGTAATAGGCTCTATAAAGGTTTTACCAAGAGCTTTACAGAATATAAATTGGTTAGAATTAATGTTAGCATTAGGCACCATTTTTATAATTTACGGTTTTAAAAGAATAACAAAAGCAGTGCCTAGTACTTTAGTAGCCCTTCTAGTAATGTCAGGAATAGCGATAGGTTTTAAATTAAATTATAGACCAATTGAAGAAATACCAAGTGGTTTACCTATACCAAATCTAGAGATCTTTACTAGTTTAAGCTTAGGCAATATTACCCCATATATTTTTACTGCACTTACATTAGCATTGTTAGGTGCCATAGATTCTTTATTGACTTCTGTAGTTGCTGATAATATGACAAAAACAAAGCATAAACCAAATAAGGAATTGATTGGTCAAGGAATTGGCAATAGTATTGGAGCAATATTTGGAGGTATTCCTGGAGCAGGAGCAACAATTAGAACTGTAGTTAATATTAATGCAGGAGGAAAAACCAGGTTATCCGGTATGATAGCAGGTGTTTTACTCCTTATTATTTTATTATCATTAGGACCAATTGCATCTCAAATTCCTGCAGCTGTTTTAGCTGGAATATTAATAACCGTTGGTATTGGTGTGATGGATTATAAAGGTTTAAAAGCAATTCCTTATATACCCCGTCCAGAAGTTATAATTATGATCGTTGTTTTAGTATTGTCATCTGTTTGGAATCTTGTTTATGCTGTTGGAATTGGCTTAGTAATAGCATCATTAATGTTTATGAAAAAAATAGGAGATTTAACAGCCGAACGTTCTGATGTGAAACCTTTAAAAGAAGAAGTTTGGAAAGATGAAATAAACTTTCCTAAACATTTAAAAGAGGAAGTCTTTATAAAGCATTTAAAAGGACCTTTATTTTTTGGTTCCACAAGTGACTTCCAACAGTTAGCAGCCCAAATTCCTAATACAGCATCAACGGTAATTATGCGATTAGGAAGAATGCAATATATGGATCAGTCTGGTTTATATGCTATGGAAGATATGCTTCAAGATTTAAAAACAAAAAATATAGAAGTCCTTTTTGTTAATTTATTAAAGCAACCAAGATATATGATGGAGAGGATTGATATTATTCCAGATTTTATTTCAGAAGAGCATGTTTTTGATAGTTTTACGGATTGTGTTAAATGGATTAAAGAAGATATAGAAGTCCATATATAATTTCTAAATTCTAAATAACTGAATGTTAATTGTGATTTTTTATTAAAAAACAACACTGATATTTAATATTATTTCAGGAGTAATTTTGGAGTCCATTTAATATTTAAAATAAGTATATTGTAGGCACTTAATGTTTAACTATGAACTGGGAACAATTACTCTCTTTAAAACGCTTTGGCGACACAAATAAAAGATTGCGAAAAGAACAAGATGAAACACGTTTAGGTTTTGAAGTTGATTACGACCGCATTATATTTTCTTCTGAATTTAGAAGCCTTCAAGACAAAACGCAGGTCATCCCTTTGTCTCAAACCGATTTTGTCCATACGCGATTAACACACAGTTTAGAAGTAAGTGTTGTAGGAAGATCTTTAGGAAGGCAGGTAGGATCAAAACTGTTGAAAAAACACCCTCATTTAAAAGAAGTTCATGGTTACCAAGCCAATGATTTTGGGGCTATTGTTGCAGCAGCTTCTTTAGCCCATGATATTGGAAATCCACCCTTTGGACATAGTGGAGAAAAAGCTGTTGGAGAGTTTTTTATAAGTGGTAATGGCAAGCAGTATAAAGCTCAATTAACTGAGAAGGAGTATCAGGATTTATGTGATTTTGAAGGAAATGCTAATGGGTTTAAAATATTAACTCAAAGTAGAGAAGGAAGAGATGGTGGATTACGTTTAAGTTATGGAACTCTTGGAGCTTTTATAAAATACCCAAAGGAATCTTTACCAAAAAAGCCAACCAATCATATTGCTGATAAAAAATATGGTGTTTTTCAAAGCGAGAAAGAAGCTTTTATAGATGTTGCAAACGAAATAGGATTAGCTAGAACAAAAAATGTAAATGATAATAGCTATAGTAGACATCCACTTACTTTTCTTGTAGAAGCTGCAGATGATATTTGTTACACTATAATAGATTTTGAAGATGGAATTAATTTAGGTTTAATACAAGAAGAGTTTGCATTAGAATATTTAATTAAATTAGTTAAAGACTCCATTAACATTAATAAATATAATGCTTTAGTAAATACTAAAGACAGGGTAAGTTATCTCAGAGCTTTAGCCATTAATGTGTTAATTAATGAAGCCGTAGGAGTATTTATGAAAAATGAAGAAGAAATTTTAAAAGGTATTTTTTCCACGGCGTTATTAGATAAAAGTAAATACAAAGCTCAAATAAATGACATCATTAAACTGAGCGTTGAGAATATTTATCAATCAAAAGAAGTTATTGACAAGGAAATTGCCGGACACGAAGTTATAACTAAGCTTTTAGATACTTTTACAACAGCAGTAATCAATAATTTTAATGATGAAGCTAATACTTATGATAAACTTATTCTAAAACTTTTACCAGAAACCATAAAAATTGATGAACCTCAATTGTATAAGAGATTAATAAGTGTTTGCCATTATGTATCGTTATTATCTGATAGTAATGCTGTACTGACCTACAAAAAGTTAAGAGGTTTTCAATTTAATTAAAGCATTACATTAATATATAATTACTCTTTTCTGCATAGTTAGAACTTTTTAAAAGTAGGGTTAATCACTATTAAACTGTTCTACTATTGAAGAAATACTGTATAAATATTTTATTTTTGTATTTCATCGATATTATTTGCTTTTTATCGATTAATTGATTAGGTTTACCCCAATCTTAACCCCTAAGATCAATTAAAATGAAGAAGAACCTACTTACAGCAATAGTTGTATTTTTCATCACTTTTATTGTATTTCTTGTCATGAGCGACGTTTCTAATAAAGAAAATAGCCAAGGCGATGAGCAATATTATGTGTTAGACAAATAAAATTGAAATATTGGCATTATTATAATCACAATTAGTAATTATTTGCTATTTAATTTTTTAATTATGATTAAAAATAAAAATTTTCAAATGGGATTATTAGTGTTTCTGATAACACTAATTGGGTTGATTACGTTTGCTGAATTATATCCAAAAAACAATTTAGAAACAATTGAAAGAGAATCTGCAAAGACAGATTTTAATGAACAAGATAATTTAGATTTTGGTATTCGTTAAGTTTTCAATTTGAGTTTTTATACTTTCAGGATCTAAAGAGGTATATTCTTGTAGCTTTTGAATACTTCCATGTTCAATAAAAAAATCGGGAATTCCTATTAGTTTTAGATTATTGGTATAATTATGTTCTGAAGCAAACTCTAAAATTGCACTTCCAAATCCTCCTTTAACCGTATTATCTTCAACAGTAATAATTTGCATATAGGATTTAAAAATTTTATGAAGTAGATTTCTATCTAATGGTTTTACAAAGCGTAAATCGTAATGTGCAATATCATCTTTGTTTTTTGAAATTTCTATAGCTTTATTTACATTATTAGCAATAGTTCCAATACTTAAAACTGCTAATTTTTTACCTTCTTTTAACTGCACACCTTTTCCAATTTCAACTTTAGAAAACGGTTGTTTCCAATCTATTGTTACGCCACGACCTCGAGGGTAACGAATAGCAATTGGCTTTTCTATTCCTAATTGAGCCGTATACATAATATTACGTAACTCAATCTCATTTCTGGGAGCAAATATGATTAGGTTTGGAATACATCTTAAATAGGATAGATCAAAAACCCCATGGTGTGTAGCACCATCTTCGCCGACTAAACCAGCTCTGTCCAAACAAAAAATAACAGGTAGTTTTTGCAAAGCTACATCATGAATTACCTGATCGTAAGCGCGTTGTAAAAAAGTAGAATAAATATTACAAAATGGGATTAATCCCTGGGTTGCCATTCCAGCAGCAAGTGTTACTGCATGTTGTTCGGCAATGCCTACATCAAAAGCTCTATCAGGAATGTCGCTCATCATATATTTTAATGAGCTTCCTGTTGGCATAGCAGGAGTAATGCCTACAATGTTTTCATTTTGTTTTGCAAGCTCTACAAGAGTTAATCCAAATACATCCTGATATTTTTGTGGCTGTGGATTTAAATCAGATTTGGTAATAATTTCTCCTGTCTCTGCATCAAACTTACCAGGAGCATGATAGGTAATCTGGTTATCTTCAGCTTGTTTTAATCCCTTCCCTTTTTTTGTTATTATATGTAGAAATTTTGGCCCCTCTATAGATTTAAGGCGTTCTAATTCTGAAATGACTTTAAAAATATCATGGCCATCTATAGGGCCAGAATAATAAAAGTTTAAAGCTTCAAAAATGTTGTCTTGTTTTTGTGTCCCTGTTTTAACATTCGTCAAATATTGTTTTAAAGCACCAACACTTGGGTCAATACCAATAGCGTTATCGTTTAAAATAACCAGTAAATTTGAATCAGTAACACCAGCATGATTTAACCCCTCAAAGGCCATCCCGCTTGCAATAGAAGCATCGCCAATAACAGCAATATGGTGTTTCTTTAAATCTCCCTTTAGTTTTGCAGCAATTGCCATTCCTAATGCTGCCGAAATAGACGTAGAGGAATGTCCAACACCAAAAGCATCATATTCACT
>JAGLKH010000046.1 GCA_023141985.1 Flavobacteriaceae bacterium
GGTGTTTTTGTTGATTCGATCTTACAAAAGGACGATGCAAATGCAAAAGATATAGTGCAACCGAGTCAAGGAGTACATTTAGTAATCGATAAAAAGTTTTTGCCTACTAACTATGGTTTAATGATTCCTAAAACAAAAGATGGAAGAGTATTGTTTGCGGTTCCCTGGCATAATAAGATTGTACTAGGAACAACTGATGTGCCTAAAGAGGTAGCGTTAATTGAACCTATAGCAACGGATCAGGAAATAGATTTTATTCTTGAGACTGCAGGAAGATTTTTATCAATAAAGCCAACACGAAAAGATGTAAAAAGTGTTTTTGCCGGGTTAAGACCATTAGCAGCTCCAAAAGATAAGGGTAAAAAAACAAAGGAAATATCGAGAGGTCATAAGATATACGAATCTAAATCTGGCTTAGTAACAATTATAGGTGGGAAATGGACAACATATCGCCAAATGGGTGAAGAAGTTATTAATCGTTTAGCTATAATTGGCAACCTGCCAAAGCGGAAATCAGTTACCGAAACATTGCATTTATATGGATATAAAGAAAATGTTGATTTTAAAGATTCATTATGTTTTTATGGGTCCGATAAAGAGAGAATATACGAATTGATTGACAAAAACCCTGAGTTAGGAGCTTGGGTTAGCGAAGAGTTAAAAATATTAAAAGCTCAAGTGGTTTGGGCTGTTAGAAACGAGTTAGCAAGAACGGTCGAAGATGTATTGGCAAGAAGAACAAGAGCCCTGTTTTTAGATGCTGCCGAGAGTATTCGAATGGCTCCAATTGTTGCAAATATCTTAGCAAAAGAATTATGTTATGACAAAAATTGGGAAAAAGAACAGGTAATTAATTTTACTAAATTAGCTAACGGATATATAATTAATTAAAATAGTATGTTTAAATTCTTAAAAGCACCTCCTGCTAAACCAAGAATAGAAGAAGAAAAAATTGATAAGACCTATAAAAAAATGCGTTTGCAAGTATTTATAGGAATATTTGTTGGATATGCAGGATACTATTTAATTCGTAAAAATTTTGCACTTGCCATACCTAATTTGATCAACGAAGGATTTACTAAAACAGAATTAGGATTTGCACTTTCATTTTTAGCTATATCTTATGGATTGAGCAAATTTTTAATGGGAAATGTATCTGACAGAAGTAATGTTAGGATATTTATGCCACTCGGATTGTTACTCTCCGCAATTATTATGATTATTATGGGAGTTATGCCGTTAGCAACCAGTTCCGTTTTAATAATGGCAATATTACTTTTTCTAAACGGTTGGTTTCAAGGAATGGGCTGGCCTCCAAGTGGAAGAACAATGGTTCACTGGTTTTCGATTACAGAAAGAGGTACAAAAATGTCAATTTGGAATATAGCTCATAATATAGGGGCTGCTTTAATGCCTTTATTAGCCATATTGGGAGTAGAATTGTATGCAGATTGGCATGCCAAATTTTATTTCCCGGGAATGGTTGCCATAGTCGTTGCAATCATTATTTTCATTTTATTAAGAGACCGGCCAAAATCATTAGGATTACCTTCTATAGAAGAATGGAAAAACGATTACCCAAAAGATTATGTAGTAAAGACCAAAGAAGAGGAAGAAAATGGAGTTACTGCAATGGAAATTTTTACAAAGCATATACTCCCTAATAAATTATTATGGTCTATTGCTTTGGCGAATGCTTTTGTGTATTTAATTAGATATGGAATACAAGATTGGGCACCTACATACCTTATAGAAGTAAAAGGATTTACAGAGGAAGCAAGTAGTTGGGCGTATTCAGTTTATGAAATTGCTGCTATTCCGGGAACTTTATTATGTGGTTGGCTAAGTGATAAAGTTTTTAAGGGGCGACGGGCACCTGTAAGTATTATTTACATGGTACTAATAGTTTTCGCCATATTTGTGTATTGGCAAAACCCGGTAGGTCACCCAATAATAGATACTGTTTGCTTGATTGCTATCGGGTTTTTAATATACGGACCAGTAATGTTAATTGGAGTTCATGCATTAGATTTAGTACAAAAAGAAGCCGCAGGTACAGCAGCAGGATTAACAGGATTATTCGGATATTTTTTAGGCACGTCAATACTCGCAAATATTGTAGGAGGATATGTAATCGAAAATTATGAATGGCGAGGGTATTTTATTATGATGCTCGCAGCGAGTATTATTTCTATAGGATTAATAGCCTTAACCATTCAAAAAACAACTAAATAATTATAATGAAAAGCATTTTAAAATATATGATTCTCTCTATACTTTTAATAGGATGCAATCTGCAAAAAAATAGAGAGTCAGAAAAACAAGATTTTGAAGCCGAAAAAGTAAAAACGATTAGTGAAAGTGCCAAAAAAGTTCGTGACTATATAAAAAAAGATATTGTTATAGCACATCGCGGAAGTACCTACTGGACACCAGAAGAAACAGAACCGGCGTTTTTATGGGCAAGAAATATAGGTGCCGATTACTTAGAATTTGATGTTCAACTCACCAAAGACAGTATCTTAATTGCTTTTCACGATAATGATTTAAGCAGGACTACAAATGTTTCAGAAGTGTTTCCTGAAAGAGTGAAATCTGAAATTAATGAATTTACGCTTAAAGAATTACGACGTTTAGATGCTGGGTCATGGTTTAATAAAGCATTTCCAAAAAGAGCAAAAGAGAGTTATAAAGATCTTAAAATCATGACTTTAAAAGATATTATGATGATTGCTGAAGGAAATCGAATACTAAAGAAAGAAGGAAAACCGGTAAAAGAATTGATAGATGGTAATTGGAATGGAAAATATCTTTACGAAATTGACCCAGCAGATAATGATAATCGCCCGGGAATATATATAGAAACAAAAAACCCGAAACCAAACACCGAAAAAATATTAGCCAAAGAAATTACAGCATTTGGCTGGAATATAAATTCTAATCCAAAACAAATTAAAACAAACAATGGCAAAGTAGTTATTGCGAATACAAATGCACGTTTAATCTTACAATCCTTTTCACCCGAAAGCATTATAAAATTAGAGCACTATTTACCAAATGTTCCAAAATGTTTCTTACTATGGAAACCAGATATGAAAGGTAAGATAAAAGAAGTCTATAAGAGCGCCATAGATTTTGCAATCAAAAATAATGTGCAAATTATAGGTACAAGCATTACAGGCAAACCAAACTATTATAAAGAACTTACAGCGCCCTGGATGGAAGAATTGATACACAATGCAGGTATGGTAATTCATCCTTATACCTTTGACACTAACAAACAACTCAAAGCATATAAAGATAGAGTAGAAGGTGTATTTACCAATAGAGCCGATTTGGCTTTAGCATTTTATAACAGAAAAAGTGAGATATCTTCTCAAGATATATTAATGGAGTTAGGATATAAATAATCTTCCATTTTAGCTATTAAAAGGATATTAAATCCACTTCTAAAACTGTTGCAATATCAATAAGAGTGTTAATTCTTGGGTTGTTTTTGGGGCTAATTCTATAACCTAAATTGGTTTTATGTTTTAATTGATTAGCTATTTCTGTTTTTGTTTTATTCTTTTTTTATAACAAGTCAAATATGACTTTTCATAATTATATTTTAATATTCTAATTCTTCTTCATGTTTAATCTCTAAATATTTTATTAGGAAACACAACCATGCTTTCATAACCGTCTTTTCCAACTGAAGCGACTCCAAAGAAAAAATTATCTATTACAATACCATCTAAAGTAAATTCTGAAACATCTCCAACATATTTACTGTTATCCCAAGTTGGTGACGTCGTATCTCTCCAATAAATTTTATATCCTTTAGCGCCTTCAACTTTATCCCATATAAATTTTGCAGCAGGTTTTACAATGCCACCAATCTTAACATTTTTAGGAGGAGGTGGAGCCGTAGCTAAACTCGCCAAATTAATAGCGTTTACAGCGGTTAGCTTTTTTGCATAAGGGAAGTTTACATGCTCAAAAGTATCACCATAATTGATGCCATTTTCAGTGCGAATATCTTGATGCTGTTGCGTGTAATTTTCATGAGCTTCCATAATGCGTATGCCTGCAAAACCAGCATCGTTAAAAGGACGATGATGGCCACCACGACCAAAACGATCTAAACGATACACCATCATAGG
>JAGLKH010000460.1 GCA_023141985.1 Flavobacteriaceae bacterium
AATTGAAACTTTTCGGAGTTTAAATATTCTTCTTTTCCAGGTAATGCATCACTAATCATATGTTCAAAAACAGGTCCATAAATTCCAATGTTAGAGCTTAATGTTGCTGCTAAAGCATAACGTTGAATATATTTGGATTCATTAGCACCTTGTAAATGAAACGGGTTTATGTCTGGAGTATTTGGCCAAAAATTTGGTCGCATATATTCACGTTGATCCGTTTTGGTTAATTCTTCCATATATTCAATAAATTCATGCTTTGAATTTCGCCATGTAAAATAGGTATAAGACTGTGTGTAGCCTTGCTTTGCCAATTGCTGCATCACTTTTGGTCGAGTAAATGCTTCGGCTAAAAACAGCACATCAGGATGTTTCTTTTTTACTTCAGAGATAATCCAATTCCAGAAATAAAAAGGTTTCGTATGTGGATTATCAACTCTAAAAATATTGATTCCACAATCCACCCAAAACAATAAGATATCTAAACATTCATTCCAAAGGTTTTTATAGTCTTTAGATTCCCAATAAATTGGAAGAATATCCTGATATTTTTTTGGTGGGTTTTCGGCGTACTGAACTGTTCCATCTGGTCGCCATTTAAACCACTGTGGATGATCCTTTACCCAAGGATGGTCTGGAGCAGCTTGCAGTGCATAATCTATTGCAACTTCAATACCCAATGTTTTTGCTTTATTTACTAAAGATTTAAAATCATCTATATTTCCTAATTCTGGATGAATATCTTTATGTCCGCCATATTTTGAGCCAATTCCCCATGCCGAACCTACATCGCCTTTTAAAGCAGTTGTGCTATTGTTTTTTCCTTTTCTATTTACTTCTCCTATAGGATGTACCGGAGGAAAATACAAGGTGTCAAATCCCATTTGGGAAACTCTTGGTAACAATTTCTCACAATCTTTAAATGTTCCGTGTACACCTTCCTTTTTTGAAGCTGAGCGTGGAAAAAATTCGTACCAAGTACTAAAGCGCGCTTTTAATCTGTCGACATAGACTTTAAATTCTTGTGAAGAATTTACAAGATATTTTTCCGGATATTTTATAAAAAGTCTATGCAACTTATCACTTATTGCTTCAGCAACCGATTCATTATACTTTTCTTTATCACTAAAAATATCTTGTATGTGTTTTAAATATTTTTTCTCTGTTGCTGTGGCCTTTTTGCTAATAGCTTTAATATATTCAACACCTTCTAAAATTTCAGAAGATACTTCTTGATCATCTTCTATTTTCCTGGAAATACCATGTTGCCAATTCAAAGCATAATCTACCCAACCTTCTACTTTATAAGTATAAAACCCTCTCTTTTTAACTGTAAAAGACGCAGACCATTCGTCGTTTGTAAGATGTTGCATTCTTACTTCTTTCCACTTTTTTACTTTTTCATGCTTGCATAATACTGAAGCTGCAATCACATCATGTCCATCAACCAGTACATGAGCTGTAACCAAAACAATTTCGTTTACAACCCTTTTAATAGAAAATTCTCCAGCATTTATTTGAGGCGAAATATAATCTATAACTACTCTTTTTTGATTCTGCATTATTTAGTTAATTTTTATGGCTGTAAAAATATAAAATAAAGCCGTACAACCACTGAAGTTATTGATATAAAAGCAACTACAACGTTTGAATGTTGAAAAAAAGTAAAGAAATATTTTAAAACTAACTATTCTCGACGTCTGCCCGACTTATCATTCGGGCGGGCAAGCATATGAGTCACTTTGCTGGTTTAATAGCAAATCAATTCCGATAGCCATCGGAAGGAGACAAGTTTTGACCTAAAAGTCAAAAGTCAATATTTCTTACTTAGATTCCCACTTTACTGAAACAAGTTCAACATAAATCTCGAGAATTACAATTTAAGCGGAAACCTTGACGCAAGCATCGAAGAATTCTTTTCGATTTAAAGCTTTTGATTAAATAACATATCCTGAAGGAATTACCGCTTCTTTTTTAATGATAACAATACCTTCTTTAATGGAATACATATCGGTTTCTTTATCTTCCAAATGAGCTCCTCCATTAATTCTAACATCATCACCTATACGACAATTCTTATCTAATATTGCATTTTTTATAAAGCATCTTTCACCTATTCCCATTAAAATTTTAATCTTTTTATTCTCTATTTCGTCTAGCGATTCATAAAAATCGCTACCCATCATATAGGTATTAATAACAGTAGATTCAACTCCTATTCTAGAACGAATGCCAATGACAGATCTTTCAATTTTAGCAGCACTTATAATACAGCCATCCGCAATAACGCTTTTATTTAGCGTAGTTCCTGCAATTTTCGTTGTAGGTAACATTCTAGCCCTGGTAAAAATACGTTGGTTTCTATCATAAAGATTGAATTTTGGAATGTCATCAGTTAACCCAAGGTTTGCTTCAAAGAAGGAATCAATGTTTCCTATATCTGTCCAGTAGCCTTCATATTGGTAACTAACCGTTTTATGCTTATTTATAGATTGCGGAATTATTTCTTTTCCAAAATCAATAGTATCCGGATCATTCATCAATTCAATTAGTAGATCACGATTAAAAATATAAATCCCCATTGATGCCAGGTAATTTCTATTTTCAGACTTCATTTCATCACTTACTTGTGATGTCCAATCTGGTAATAATTCGGTAGCTGGTTTTTCAATAAATGATGTAATTACATCTTCATCGTTTGTTTTGAGTATTCCAAAAGAAGTAGCATCATTTGCATTAACAGGCATTGTTGCAATAGATATTTCTGCATTACTTTTGATATGCTTCTCGATCATTACATTATAATCCATTTGATATAATTGATCTCCTGAAAGGATTAGCGCATATTCAAAATCATGATTTAAGAAATGATGCATACTTTGTCTCACGGCATCTGCTGTACCTTGAAACCATTCTCCGCTTGATATAGTTTGCTCTGCAGCCAAAACATCTACAAACGCATAACTAAAAAAACTAAAATGATAGGTATTCTTAATATGTTTATTTAATGACGCAGAATTGAATTGTGTTAAAACAAACATTCTTTTAATATCTGAATTGATACAATTAGAAATTGGTATATCTACCAATCGATATTTTCCAGCGATTGGAACTGCTGGTTTTGATCTTTTTTCGGTTAATGGATATAATCTTGAACCTTGTCCACCTCCTAA
>JAGLKH010000461.1 GCA_023141985.1 Flavobacteriaceae bacterium
GGTGATGCTGCACGTATTTTAATTGTTGAAAAAGCTAAAGCTGAAGCCGAAAGTAAGCGTTTGCAAGGACAGGGTATCGCAGACCAGCGTCGTGAAATAGCACGTGGATTAGAAGAATCGGTAGAGGTGTTAAATAAAGTGGGGATTAACTCCCAGGAAGCGTCTGCCTTAATTGTGGTTACACAGCATTACGATACATTACAATCTATAGGTCAAGAAACCAATAGTAACCTTATTTTACTGCCCAACTCTCCACAAGCAGGAAGTAATATGCTTAACGATATGATTGCGAGTTTTACAGCAAGCAATCAAATTGGTGAAGAAATGAAAAAACAGAGTAGAAAGAAAGAGGAATAATTCTGTTAAGAACAAAAAACCTCGAAGTGCCTACTTCGAGGTTTTTGCTTAATGCTTCTATTAAAAAATAGCCCTTGCTTCCGCAACCAACAACTCGTTTTTATCCTCTAATGCTTTAGTTATAAACTCATCAATCTCAATGTTGCGTTCCTGACCATTTTTTAGTAATACCCCCAATGTTATCATAGTAGCAATTCGTGTACCTGCTTTTTTTACTGCAGTTCCAAATAATGGTTGCAATTCTTCATACATAACCTTTTGGGCTAATTCTTGAATCTCGGCTTTCACCTTTTGTTGTTTAGCTTCCGGTAGATTGGTGTATTTTTTACCAAGCTGTTTAATCACATCTATTGGCTTGCGTTGTGATTGCTGTTGTATTCTTTGTTGATTTTTATTCGTGTTTTCTTTAGGTTTTTGCTTTGCCCATGAATCTCGTAATCCAACGGTTTTATTAAACACCAAATGTTCTGAAGTTGAATCATCATCTACATTAAAATAGCCTAAACGTTGAAACTGATACTGCTCTCCAGCTTTTACTTCTGCTAAACTTGGTTCTACAAAAGCTTCAATAACCCTTAATGAGTTGGGGTTTATAAAATCCATAAAATTCTTGCCTTCGTGGCTGTCTGGTGCTTCATCTAAAAACAATCTATCATATTCTCTAACTTCAGCTTTTACGGCGTGTTTTACAGATACCCAATGCAGGGTTCCTTTTACTTTACGCAAACTCGCTTCTGTTCCACTTCCGCTTAAACTGTCGGCATCATAAGTACAATGTATTTCGGTAATGTTTCCGTTAGCATCTTTTACAACGCTTTCTCCTTTGATGATATATGCGTTTTTTAATCGTACTTCTTTTCCTAAAGTGAGTCTAAAATACTTGTTTCCTGCATTTTCTTTAAAGTCTTCTCCTTCGATATAAAGCTCTCTTGAAAAAGGCATTTCTCTAAATCCGGCATTATCATCTTCAGGATTGTTTTCGGCTTTAAGCCATTCCTCTTTATTTTCAGGGTAATTATTAATTACTAATCTAACAGGGTTGAGAACAGCCATGACTCTATCTGCTGTTTTATTTAAATCTTCCCGAACACAAAACTCTAATAATGAAACGTCAATAATATTTTCGCGTTTTGCAACACCTGCGGTTTCTACAAACTTTCTAATTGATCTTGGTGTATAACCCCGACGACGCAACCCGGAAATTGTTGGCATTCTTGGATCGTCCCAGCCTGAAACCACAGTTTCTTCAACTAATTTAAGCAACTTGCGTTTGCTCATAATGGTGTAGCTCAGGTTTAAGCGGGCAAATTCGGTTTGTTTAGGTGCTAACGCAAGTTGTTTTGAATTGTGCTTATAAACTTCGTCTCTAAACCAATTATAAAGCTTTCTATGCGGCTTAAATTCTAAAGAGCATAACGAGTGCGAAATTTGCTCAATGTAGTCGCTTTCACCATGCGTCCAGTCGTACATTGGATAAATACACCAATCGTTTCCTGTTCTGTGATGATGCTTCTTTAAAATACGATACATTATAGGATCGCGCATCAGCATATTTGGGTCTTCCATATCTATCTTAGCACGAAGTATGTGGTCTCCTTCATTAAATTCTCCATTTTTCATTCGAGAAAACAAATCTAAATTTTCTTCAACACTCCTATTTCGAAAAGGGCTATTTGTACCAACTTGCGTTGGCGTTCCTTTTTGCTCGGCCATAGCTTCACTGGATTGAGAATCTACATAAGCCTTTCCGTCCTTTATAAGTTGGATTGTCCAATCGTACAATTGTTGAAAATAGTCTGAAGAGTAACATTCTTTATCCCAATTATAGCCCAACCATGTAATATCATTTTTAATAGCGTCTACATATTCCTGTTCTTCTTTTGCCGGATTGGTATCATCAAAACGAAGATTTACCGGAGCATCATATTTTTCTCCTAAACCAAAACTAATACCAATAGCTTTGGTGTGGCCAATGTGTAAATAGCCATTAGGTTCGGGTGGAAAACGAAAACGAAGCTTATCTTTTGGTAATCCGCCCCTTAAATCTTCTTCTATAATATGCTCAATAAAATTGAGCGATTTAATATCTTCAGACATGTAATTTGCTAAAATATGTGTTTAAAATAAACAGCAAAATTACGGAAATATCCGCTTTCTTTAATATTATTCTTATAGAGAATGATTATTTTTATAAAAATTTAATAATGATGGAGAATTTAAATTACACATGCCCTAAATGCAAAAACAAAACCTATATGTTAGGACAAATGAGAGCGACTGGAGGGATTCTATCAAAAATATTTGATGTTCAAAGTCAAAAATTTTCTTCAGTAACTTGTGAGCGCTGTACATATACTGAGTTTTATAAAGCAAAAACAAGTGCTTTAAGTAATATTTTTGATTTCTTTACAAATTAATGGGGCAGATTAAAATAGAAAATATAAGGGTATTTGCTTTTCATGGCTGTCTTGATGAGGAAACAAAAATTGGTAGTGATTATAGGGTTGACCTGATTGTTAATGCTAATTTAAACACATCTGGTAAAACCGATAACTTAAATGATACTGTAGACTATGTGTTGCTAAACAAAATTGTTAAAGAAGAAATGAGTGTTCCTTCAAAATTGCTTGAAACGGTTGTGAAGCGTGTTTTAAATAGAATTTTTTTAGAAAGCGATATGGTGACGAAAGCTACTGTTTCTATTTCTAAGATAAACCCACCAATTGGTGGCGATGTAGAAATGGTAACTATAAAAATGACTGAAAAACGAAAAAAAAGAATGTAAATAGTGCGAACTCTTTATTTTTTTTAAATTTGCAGTCCTAAAGGGCGTCTTGGCCGAGTGGCTAGGCAGTGGTCTGCAAAACCATCTACAGCGGTTCGAATCCGCTAGACGCCTCTAAATAAAAAGAAGCGCAATTATAGCGCTTCTTTTTATTCGCTTATTTCTTCTATTAAATCTTGTGGATTCAATTTGTCTTTAGGTAAAAACCCTTTTACTATTAACACCAGGCCGCAAATCACAAGAATTAAGCCTAATAGCTTTTTAATTTTTAAGATACGGTTTTGTGTTAATTTTCTTTTTAGTTGTTTTGCTAAAAGAATTTTAAACAAGTCTGTTACAAAATATGCTAAAATCATAGTCCCAAAGAACACATAGAATCTATTGATATCGTTTTCTAAACCGGGTCCTGTAATAATTATTACACCGAGCCAGAATACTAAAACACCAATATTTATAAAATTAAGTAAGAATCCCTTAATGAAAAGTCCTAAATAATTGGTCTTAATAAATTTTATTTCACTCGCTTCGACTGTACTCCGTTTAGGTTTTTTAAGAAATATTATAATACCATAAACCGTTATTATTGTACCTCCAAAAACAAATAAGCCTGGTTGATTACTTAAATTTTCCAGAAGCTGAAAACTACTAAAGTAAGCTAAAGCAATAAAAAAGACGTCTGCAATAATTACACCCAAATCAAATACAACAGCAGCCCTAAACCCTTTGGTTACACTGGTTTCCAGTAAAACAAAAAAAACAGGACCTATCATAAAGCTTAAAAAAAAGCCTAATGGTATTGCCGCCTGTATATCTTCTATCATGTTATTATTTAATAAAAATGCTGAATTATAATTCAGCATTTAAATGAGGTTTCACAAATATAATAAAAGAACTACTCGTAGTTACATTTATTAATTTGAATTATTATCACTCGTTCATTCTTTTTACTCTTCCTCCAAAAACACGACTTTCTTTAATGGTTTTTGGATCTCCATACACAAAAACGTCTCCACCGGCTCTAATGTTAACCTCAACAAATTCTGATGCATTTACTTCGGCGTCGCCTGCAGCTTTTATTTTAACTGTAGTGTTTTCGGTTTGTAAATTTTTTCCTTTATAAACACCTCCTGTATTTAAAGAAACGGTTTGTTTGGTTGCTGTTC
>JAGLKH010000462.1 GCA_023141985.1 Flavobacteriaceae bacterium
GAAAATTTTAGATCGATAATTTCAATACCTTCAAATCTTATAATCTCTTGCAATTCTTTGCTAGTTGTGCCATATTCCGTTTCTAAACGAATCTCTTTTTGTTGTGCTGTTGTTGTGTTGAAGCAAAAAATTGCAACAAGTATTATGGTTAGTTTTTTCATATTAATTTTTATTAGGTTTAAAGGTGTCGTTATAAGTATAAATAACGCCATGTATAATATCGAAATTTATAGCTCCAGAAAAATGTGTTTTACCATTTGCTTTACGAGACATCATATGAAATTTTTCGCCATTGCGAGTTGGTTGCATTTCTATTTTAATATCGTCTATATGGTTTATAGTATTGTTGCCAAATACTTCAAACGAAAAATCGGTTTCAGGATAAAACAAGTGTATTTTTGAATATTCTGAAAATATATCAAAACGTTTAAAATTATTTGAGAAATTATAAAACCAATACTTACTATTAAAATCTGTTATGGTTACGTTCTCTCCTATTTCACCTATTTCAATTTTTGAAAACTCTGAAACTATTTCTGCATTTTCAATACTGCCAATTAAACCTTTAATAATATTCTTTAAGGTATAATCTCCTCCAATGATTTCTTCAACTCTAAATCGAGTCAAATAATCAGCTTTGATTTTATTATATGGATTTGATAAAGAAGCTGCCTTAAAAAAACCTCTATCTAAATCCATAATTAATTCATTAAAAATTTGATTTTTAAATGAAATATTACTCCCTTTACCATTAATACTAAGTTTAACATAATATGGAAGTCGTATAACAAAATAAGTTAGGTATGCTTTAACATTTTTCTCAGTAATACTCTTTCCTTTACCTTTTTTATCAATTGATTTAAAATACTTTAAAAACTCATCTATATTTTTATAAGTATTTTTATTTATCTCTTTATTAATTAAATTTTTTGATTTTCTGATTTTATTTAGTTCTTTAATACTATTACTCTTCAAAGAATTTTGCTGAGCAATACGAATATCCATAAAATGACCAATAATTATTTTATTATAAGGCTCATCAACAGAATATGAACCACCCGGAGTAATATTTGAACTTGTTGCTTGCAGCGTAATATTATTTTCAAACATGGTTGCTCCAACATTAATGTTATCTATGATTGAGTCTATTTCTTTTTTAGAATAATTTATGAATTCCATGTTATAATCAAAATGTATTTTATCATCTTTAGATTCTTCAATTGAAACAGTTGTTTTATCTAAATTAAAAATAGCTGTTGTTTGTTCATTAACATCAAAACTCTTACTATAAATTTGATGTTTTTGTGCTTGTAATGTTATTGATGTGATGAGCATCAAAAACAGTAATTTAAAGTGTAGTTTCATGTTCGTTTTCTTGATTTAATATTTTAATATGTTCTTGTATGTCTTTTAATAGCTGTAATCGTGTTTGTAGATTTTCAACTAATGCTTCAATAATTACAATATTGCTAGTGTCATTTTTAAAATCTTTAGAAATTTCTTGATAATCATGATCTAATTCGTTTAATCTCTTTTCAAATCGTTTTATAAGATTTTCGCCTGTTGCAACAACTAAAAAACTTTGCCATTCAGTTTCAATATTTACTAAATACTTTTGCTCTATAGTTTTTATTTGTAGTTCAATTGTAGATGCTTCAATATCTTCTTGATTAAATTGATTAAACACAATAATTCCCAAGGCAAAAAATAGTGTAAACATTGCTGCAATTTTATATACAAGTCTATAATTAGGTGCTTTTTGCTCTTCTATTTTTGACGCTTTAAGCTTTTCTAAAAACTCATCTCTATGAGATTCTGGTAATTTCATTTTAGAAACGTCATCGTCATTAAATAAATTTCTAATATCCTGCTGTTTCATTTCGTTTTTCTTTTAATAGTCCTTGTAATTGTAATCTACCGCGACGTAAATGTGTACGCGATGTTTTAATTGGTATATCTAAAATCTGAGATATTTCTTCGTGATCATAACCTTCTAATAAATAGAATTTTATAACCAATTGATGTTTTTCTGATAGTTCTTCAATAGCATTAATAATGGTTTCTTTTGTAATTGAGCTTTCTATATTCCAATCATTATCATCTACCAATTCAAGATGTTCTGTATCAATTTCAGAGAATTCTAAACGCTGTTTCCTTAAGGCATCTATACATTGATTAATAATAATACGCTTTAACCAAGCTCCAAAAGTATAATCTGTATTATAGTTTTTAATATTATCAAACGCCTTTAAAAACCCTTCCTGTATTGCATCTTTGGCATCCTCTTGGTTAATAAGATAACGACAAGCTATATTGAACATAGCATTACAATAGGTATCATAAAGTTGCATTTGTGCTTTTT
>JAGLKH010000463.1 GCA_023141985.1 Flavobacteriaceae bacterium
AAGGATGACAAGTTCCAAAAACATGATTTGCACCTTCAATGATTTCTAATTTACTGTTAGGATTCCATTTATGAAGTTTTTTTGCTTCCTCTAAGAGGATACTGGTGTCTTCATCGCCATGAATTATTAAATGAGGAATCTTTAGACTTTTGACTGCTCGTTTTATAGTGAGTCGATTTTCATTTTCAATAAAATCCTCATAAAATTGAATGTAGTGAGGCATTTGTTGTTTTGTTCTTCCATTTTCAACATATTTAACTCCTGTTTTCTTCCATTGGATAAAAACATCAGAACCTATATGAAAACGCCTTTTAAAATCGCTAACTCCTGCCAAAGTAATACAATTCTTAATACGTGAATCTTCTTCTGCTTTAATTGAAACAATACCACCACCTCTACTGTGGCCAAGTAGTGTTATGTTATTTATATCTCCTTCTTTTTTCAAAGATGAATTGTTGCAAATCCAATTGATAACGGAGTCTAAATCGTCTAATTCTTTTGTGTAATTATTGTTTCCAAAGGTTTCTAAGTCTGGAAAATCGATGGGTTGCCCGATTGTTCCACCATTATGAGAGAAATTAAATTTAATAAAACAAAATCCAGCTTTAGCAAATGTTTTTGCCATATTATCCCAAGCTCCCCAATCTTTAAACCCTTTATAGCCATGACAAAAAATAATTATTGGCTTAGGTGAATTATCAGGCAAATAGCATACATCAACCAAAACAAGCTTATTATGTTCTCTTTTTACAATTATGTTTCGTTTAAAAATCATTTAAAGTTCTTTTTCTGTAAATGGGATGTTAGGGTTACAGATTTCTAAAATTAAGGTTTTTAGCTCATTATAAAAATTATCTAGTGTGTCTTTAGTTATTAAAGATTCTTTTTTTGCATATGCTCCAGCTTTATCTTTTTTTGAGAATTTTAAAAAGCCTCCTTTTAAATTTTTAAATGAAACTATTCCTGCTTCGACAGGGCGATTAAAAGGGTTCTTTTTGTGCATCATATAAGCATAAGTAAGTACTTGAAATGATTTGCTATATTTTGTGTAATCGGTAGTGATATCCTCCCAATTAACAATTTCTACTTTGCCCTGTTCGACCTTTCCGGTTTTATAATCTATAATTCTTGTAACACCATTATATTCATCCACACGATCTACTTTTCCTGTAAGATTTACAGGGAAACTTAATTCTGGAATATTAATTAAAACTGTATTATTATCTTCTATTGCAACTATTTTTATTTGATTTCCTTGTTTTAGATATTTAATTTCTAAGTCTAAAAAATTTGATACGTAACGTTTTGCAATTTCAAAAATGATTAGGTTTTTGCCTTTTGTTATATCACCTTCTTTGTAAACTTTATTAAAATGATGAGTAACTGTTTTAGTAATATTTATTTTCATCTTTTTAATGAGTTCTACGGACAAAAATTTCCCAACTATAGGTTTGTAAAAATCTTCTAAAGTATTATGCACAACAGAACCAAGCGTGTTTGCTGCGACAGTTTCCTCCACATCATCCAGTTCTTTTATTTCTAATATTTTTTGATAATAGAAATCTATGGGGTTTCTTATATAATTTGTTAACGACGAAGGGGAAAACCCTTTTAAAGCTATAGCTTTAATTTTGGTTAGGATATCTTCAGTTTTGGAGATTTTAATAATTTGTTTGTTAATTACTGGCGTTTTTGGAGTTACAATAAGCTGTTTTAGATTATGTATATCTTCAATTTCAAGTTGTGTAATGAATCTACTTTTCTCACCTCCGTTTAATATGTCTGGTTCTGTATTGTACAGAATGAAAATATTTTTAGCACGTTGTAACAATCTATAAAAGTGATACGTATAAACGGCATCTTTTTCTTTATAAGTAGGCAAACCATTTTCGGTTTTAACATCAAAAGGAATAAATGAGTTAGAGCTTTTACCAGAAGGAAGCACTCCTTCGTTTACCGAAGAAATAATTACAGTTTCAAAATCTAACACACGAGATTCTAACATACCCATAATTTGAAGACCTTGTAAAGGTTCCCCTTGAAAATCTAAAGTTTCGCTTTTTAATATTTCTTTATATAAGCTGTGTAATGTTTTAATTGTATTGATGTATTTATGTTTAATGTTAAGCTCATTCAGCACATTAAACATTTTATTAAATCTGTACAAATATTCTAATCCTAAAAGGTTTTCTTTTTTATTTTGGTTTAAACTTTCTTTTATAAGAAATATAAGACTTAAACAATTTTGCAATGCTGTTTTTGGATCTCCTTCCCAATTCTTAAAAAGAAGAGTTATTATGTCATCTTTTTCTTTAGCAAGATTTATAAGTTTTTCTTTTGTTATAAAAATTAGATTATTGGTCTTAATAGAATCAATAATTTTTTTTGCTAAATTTTCATCACTAATTTTAAATAGAGGGTTAATAAATTGATTTGACAATAGTGCGATAACATCTTTATGATAAAATGACCTTTTTTTATCTCTATGTAGTATGAAGAGTTGTTCGAATAATGAAGCTAAAGGCACCATATTTAAAGGGAATCCCATTGTAATATTTAAGGCATCTATGTTTTTAGGTATGGAATTTAAAACAGGAATAAGTAGTTTTTCGTCTCCTAAAACAACAGCTGTTCTATTTAGAGTATTGTTTTCTTGTTTGAGTTTAAGTAATAACTCTCCTATATATTTAGCTTGACCAACATTTTTTGGAATTCCTACAATAGAAATATTTTTTTCTTTTTTATAGTTTTTAGAAATCCAGTTGAACGGATGGGATTTATAATATTTCCAATTGGTTTTATAGTTTCTTAAAAAAAATCCGGCAGTATGGTTTGAAGAATTAACAAATGTTTCATCTACATCCCAATAAATTTCAGCTAAATTATTTTGAAGTAATTCTTGAATTATTGTTGATTCGGCAGTATTAAGTGCATTGAACCCTATAAAAATATTTTTTTTGTTCTGATTAGCCTGTATATAGTTTTCAAGATTTTCTACGGCCTCCCTGTAAATTAATCCTTGATAACCAAGCCCTTTATTAATAAGGTGATTTGTAAAGTTTATATAAGTAGTGTTTAACTTTTCCCAAAAGGACAAATAATTTTTAATTAAAGAAGTTTGATTATTCTCAAGAGACCAATGATTAAGCTCTTGTATAGCATTTAAATAATTAAAAATTTGCTCTTGTGGAATGAGGTAACGATCTATTTCGTTAAAATCATGTAATAGAATTTGCGCCCATTTTGAAAAGACATCAAAAGAATCTAATTTTTCTTTTGACATGTTCTCACCATATACTTCATAAAATTCAAAAAGCAGTTCTAAGTTAGAAATCTGTTTTAGTTGAGACAGTTCTTCAACAAACTCTTCGATACTTAAAATATAAGGAGAAAAAATTGTTTGAGAGTTGATGTTAGACAGCTCTTGTTTTAAAAAAACTCCGGCGCGTTTACTTGGCAAAATAAAAGTAAGCATGGAGATATCAACCTCTTTTTTTTTAAGTTCTAATAAAACATTATGGATGAAAGTTGCCATTGTATAAAAATAAAAAACGCTTCGAAATTTCGAAGCGTTTTTTAAAGTTTATATAATTTATTGCTTAATTTTTTGCTAAAGTCACTTCAACACGTCTGTTAGCAGCTCTACCAGATCTAGTATTATTAGATGCTATAGGTGTACCTTCACCAAATCCAACAGCAGTTAATCTACCACCATCAATACCATTATTAACTAAATAATCCATTACAGCACTAGCTCTTTTTTCAGA
Source organism: Flavobacteriaceae bacterium (assembly GCA_023141985.1). Classification (GTDB taxonomy): domain Bacteria; phylum Bacteroidota; class Bacteroidia; order Flavobacteriales; family Flavobacteriaceae; genus PRS1. The sequence goes on from JAGLKH010000463.1 coordinate 3,768, forward strand.
TAATAATTGATTTGTAGCTTCACTACCTGTACTGTCTGTATGACCTTCGATAGTAAAGTTAGCTTTAGGATATTCTTTTAATATCGCAGCAATTGCTTGTAATGTTGGATAAGTCGCTTCTTTAAAACTTGATTTTCCAGTATTGAAGTTAATAGTTCTTGCATATTCTGTTAATTGATTTTGAACTTCTTCGGTAGGAAGAACTATTTCAGGACAGCCATTGTTAGCTACAGTTCCGGCTTCGTTAGGACATTGATCGTCTTTATCTAAAACACCATCGCCATCACTATCAGGCCAAGGGCAACCATTATTAGCTGCTGGGCCAGCTTCGTTAGGGCAGTTATCATCACCGTCTGCAATACCATCACCATCAGCATCTGGACAACCGGCTAAAGATTTTAAACCTGGAGTATTAGGACAATTATCGTTATTATCAGAAACACCATCACCATCACTATCTGGACAACCATCAAATTCAGCTAAACCAGCTTCATTAGGACAAGTATCTTTTGAATCTTCTATACCATCACCATCACTATCTGGACAGCCATTAAAAGCTTCAAGACCTGGAACTTCCGGACAAGCATCATCTTTATCATAAATGCCATCACCATCAGTATCTTTACCTCCAAATTTAATAGATAACCCTAAAGAATGTTGGAAGTGTTTAGCTACATTAGCATCTTCAAAAGCGTGTTTATAAGTTGCTTGTGCTGTTAAACCAAAGTTGTCTGAAAACCAGTAGTTAATACCAAAAGTACCATTTAAAGTTCCAGCTCCTAATTTATCAACCCATGTGTATCCACCACCAACACCTAGATAAGGCTCAAATTTTCCTGAGTTAAAAAGCTCGGATAGGCTATATTTAATAATTCCATCAATACCAAAATAACTTAAATCATCAACAGTAGAGTCGCCAAAATCTTTAATTCTATTTATAGACCCAGTTGCACCAAAAGAAAAATTATC
>JAGLKH010000464.1 GCA_023141985.1 Flavobacteriaceae bacterium
TAAAGCAGCCGATTTGCTCTTCTTGGTTATTTTGGCTCTTCCTTTTCGTACTAATTGTGAAATTGTTGGCATACTTATTTTCTAATATTATTTTCTAAACCCTCTTTTAAAGGGCTGCAAAGGTAGAAATTAAAATGAATTATTCAAATGTTGAAGTCTTAATTTTATAACTTATCTTAAAATTAATTTAAGACCTATATTATTTGAACTAATTTTCCGTTAGATTTATACCAAATTAAACACAGAATGCCGCAGATATTTCATTCAAAATATTTATACGGTATTCTATATTCAAATTGGTATTACACACAAAAGCACAACATTGAGGACTTTAAAAATTGTAATTTTATACCTTTTTATAAGCATTATAAATTTGACTTTTATATCTGCTCAAAATTTAAATCTTATTATTAAAGGAAAAGACAGTATAGAGACTACCGTTATTGATTCTCTAAATTATAAAAAAAACTTTACTGATTTTATTTCTTTAAAAAATGAAATTGAATCAATACATCTCAATTTACAAAAATTAGGTTTTATTGAAAGTAAAATAACCTCTACTGAAAAGAAAAACGATTCAACCTATGTTGCAAAATTCAGCTTAAATAAAAAATATTACACCATATACATATACTATAATAATAAACTGCTTTCTAAAGAAATATTAGATCCCATTTCTGACAAGGTTACAACAACGTATTTTATAACCACTATTTCAAAAAGTGAAGAGATTCTCAAGTATATAAATTCTAAAATAATTGAAAACGGTCAACCCTTTGCTTCTCTTAAACTGGTAAATCTAAAAAAGAAAGATAATAACAGCATACAAGCTGAACTCATTATTTCTGATGATAAAAAAAGAAGTATAGATAATATTATAGTTAAGGGTTATGAGAATTTTCCTAAATCTTATATAAGACGCTATTTAAAAATTAAAAACAATGTTCCTTTTAATTTAAACACTATAAAAGAAAAAACTATAGCATTAAATGCATTAGCTTTTGCTAATCAAAAAAAGCCGCCAGAAGTTTTGTTTACAAAAGATTCTACTTCACTCTACCTATATATAGAAAAAACAAAGAGTAACACCTTTGATGGTTTTCTCGGTTTTGGAACAAACGAATCTAATAATAAAATAGAATTTGATGGTTACTTAAATTTAAACCTTATAAACAATCTTAATTATGGTGAGTCTTTTAATCTAATATACAAAAGTGATGAAAACGAACAAAAGACTTTTGAAGCCAATTTTAACTTACCCTATATTTTTGGTTCAGCTTTAGGAACAGAACTTGCGCTAAATATTTTTAAAAAAGATTCAACTTATACAACAGTAAATCAATCTGCAAATTTGTTTTATCAAATAAATTCTAAACAAAAAGTTTTTATTGGTATCGAAGCATCTCAATCAAATAACTTATTAGATGAGGCTATTTCTGAAACCATTCAAGATTTCAATTCAACAATTTATAACTTTAGATATGAATTTATTAAAAGGCAATATTTTAATTTACTGTTCCCAATAAGCTTCAACTTCAATTTTAAAATTGGTTTAGGCTCAAGAGATTTTGAAGACACTACTGAAAAACAAACACTTCTCAATTTAAATACATTCAAAATTTTTAATTTAAATACTAAAAATAGCTTTTACATAAGATTAAATGCTGCTGGAATAGATTCAAAAAATTATTTAACCAACGAACTCTTTAGATTTGGAGGAATAAAATCGATACGTGGTTTCGAAGAAAATAGTTTAATCGCATCATTATACACTGTATTAAATACAGAGTATCGATATCAATTAAACAGCAACATATATATACACTCTATTTTTGATGCAGCTTATTTTGAAAACGATATTACACAAACCAAAGAGAAGCTTTTTGCGTTTGGTGTTGGGTTTGGCATCAACACAAAAGCCGGATTACTAAAATTCAACTATGCAAATGGTAAGTCAGAAAACCAAAAGTTTAAACTTTCAGATTCAAAAATCCACCTCAGTTTAAATGCCATATTCTAGTCTAACCTTGTGTTTTAAAAGACCTCTTTTTTAAAAAAAATCGAAATTTTAACCAATAATTATTGTTTTATTAACTTTTTATTATGATTTTTGGCGTAGACTAATTCAAATAAATTATAAAATGAAAACAAAGTTTAGTGGAATTTTAACGCTATTACTGGCGTTTGTTGTGCAATTAACCTTTGCACAAGAAAAAACAATTTCGGGAACAATATCAGATAATTCTGGTTTACCTCTTCCTGGAGTTAATATTATTGTAAAAGGTACAACTACGGGTACCCAATCAGATTTTGATGGTAATTATAGCATCAATGCAAGTGCGGGAGACGTTTTAACCTTTTCTTATGTAGGTCTTAAAACTGTTGAACAAACAGTTGGAGCTGCAAATACAATTAATGTTACCATGGAAGAAGATGCAGCTGTTCTTGAAGAAGTAGTTGTAACTGCACAAGGGATTAAAAGAGAAAAGAAAGCCCTTGGTTATGCTGTAAGTGAAGTGTCATCTGAAGAAATTGAACAACGTACCGAAGGTGATATTGCTAGAGTTTTATCTGGTAAAGCTTCCGGTGTACAAATTACTTCTCAAAGTGGAACTTCTGGATCTGCTACAAATGTTGTTATTAGAGGTTACTCTTCTATTAATGGTAGTAACCAGGCATTGTTTGTTGTAGATGGTGTTGCATTTAGTAGCGATACCAATGCACAAGGTAACTTCCTTAATGGTAACGTAGGTTCAAGTAGATTTTTGGATTTAGATCCAAACAACATTGAAAGCGTAAACGTACTTAAAGGACTTGCAGCTGCAACTCTATATGGTGCAGAAGGAAGAAATGGTGTAATTGTAATTACAACCAAATCTGGATCTGGTGGAGCTGCCGGGCCAAAGAAAACAGAGATTACTGTTAATCAATCTTACTTTGTAAATGAAATGGCTTCTATACCTGACTATCAGGATTTATATGGTGGTGGTTTCGATCAATCTTTTGGTTGGTTCTTTAGTAACTGGGGACCTGCTTTTGCTGCTGATGGTGTAGATGGCTATTTAAATGAGCCTTCCGGAAATATTGCAGCTGATGGTACTGTTGAACATCCTTATGGTTCAAGTGCTTTTTTAAATAACTTTTTAGGTGGTGCCAATCAATTTAACGAGCAATTTACTGGTGCACGTTATGATTGGAGACCTTATAACAGTGTTGAGAACTTCTTTAGATCAGGTGGTGTGAGTAATACTTCTATTAACCTTAGAGGAGCTTCATCTGATGGTGATATTAGTTATAATGTAAATTATGGACACTTAGATGAAACAGGATTTACACCTGGCAACAAAATATTAAGAAATACCCTTTCAGTTGGTGGCCGTGCTAAATTGAGTAATAA
>JAGLKH010000465.1 GCA_023141985.1 Flavobacteriaceae bacterium
TATTTGAGTATTATACGCTTTATGCCAATTAATCAAATACATCGCATTTTAATATCATTTCTATTTTGCTTTCTTATAGCATACACTGGTTATGCACAAAAACCACTTTCGAGTGACGAAGCGTTTAAACGCCATAAGGAATTAGGAAAAAAAAATAAATTTAACCAGAATGATGAAGAGCATTGGTCGCTTTACTTTCAGCGTTTGGAGTTAATACCCTTTATTACAAACCAGCATGCATATCTTTTAAATAGTTGCCATAATATGGGCTACTCACTTAGAACACTAGGCCTCTCTTTTGAGTCCTTAAGGGTGTATAAATTATATTTTGATTATTACGAAGAAAACGAACCTTTTCTGACTTCAGAAACAAAAGAAGATAATTTACATTTACGAAGTTTTAACTATCGAAGTATGGCTGTGGCATATGAAAAATTGGGGCATTTAGATAGTTCGAATATTGTACATAAAAAGAATTTAAAGTTTGTAGATTCTATGACTACAATTTATAAGCCAGCTGCTATAAACGATTATGGTATGTTTTTATATGGGGGTATGAAAAATAGCGATCTGGCTTTGAAAAATTTTAAAGAAGCATATACCTTAACAAAAAAGGACTTTCCAGAGCATTTTTTATTGGGTAGTATCTGTGATAATATGGCTACCATATATTTTGAAAAAGGTGACATTGAAGCCGCAAAAATACTGTATAGAGAAAATTTTGAATTTTATAAAAAAATCCCAAATGAAACTTTTAAAGTTGTTGATGTGAATTTACTGGTGAAAACTGGCTCTAAAATAGTAGATATAGAGATTATGCAAGGCAATTTAAAACAAGCAGAGCTAGCATATACCGAATTACAAAATGTTTTTAATAAATATGACCAATCTCTTTATAATAAAGAAGAAATCAGATTAGATTTTTTAAAATCTAAACAACAGTTTCTCGAAGCAACCCAAAAGGTAGATAAAGCCTATGTGGTCTTAAAAGAGGTTAACCGGCTTTCCGATAGTATAAACCAAGCTAATACATCTAAAAGCAAGGAGAGAATTGCTATAATCAACGAATTAATACTGGACCGTTCCAGAAATAGCTTTAAAATTGAAAAAGCACATAAGGAAACTATAATACGCAGTCAGCAATTAAAACTATGGATTATATCCATAACTGCTATATCATTTGTTGGGTTATTAACGGCTTTGTATTTACGTAGAAGAGGACGTATTGTCATTGCTAAAAACAAACAATTAATTGCCGAGCAAAATTTAAAAATAACTGACTTAGATAATAAGCAACTTCAATCTGAAATTGAATCTAAACAAAGAGATTTATCTGACTTTGCTATTAATTTATCACAAAATCAAGAATGGGCAAAAGTACTGGCTGATAAATTTGATCAATTAAAAACAGCTAATGGTAAAGAGCGTAAAACCCTATTAGATGATTTTGAGCAAGAAATAAATAACAAAATTAAATTTGATCACGATACTGAAGATTTTTACCAACGCCTTGATAAATTAAGTGATTCATTTTACAGTGTGTTACATACCAAATATCCAAGTCTTACAAAAACCGAAATACGTTTGTGTTCACTAATTCGTTTAAAAATTAATAGTCATGCAATTGCTAATCTTCAAAATATAGCATTATCATCCTTAAATACAAGCCGATATCGTCTTAGAAAAAAACTAAACCTTTCTGAAGATGATAATTTAGACAAATTCATTCAGTTTTTATAAAACACATTAAACACCTGATAATTAGATATTTAAATGTAGTTTTATCATTTTAGTCTATTAAATATCTATATAATGTCTATTATTTGTCTATTTATATAATTATACAAATCTTGAGTTTTACAATACTTTTACTACAACAGAAAAACGAACATCATATGATGATTTTGAATTTTTTGTTTCCTAAGGAAAGTGTTAATAGCAATAACTAAATGTATAATTTTATAAATTCAAACAAATCATGAAAACTTTAGTATTAGGTTTATTATTTTTAGGACTTACCAACCTTACATTCTCACAAAACGAAATAGCTTATGTAGACGTAAATTCGGAAAT
>JAGLKH010000466.1 GCA_023141985.1 Flavobacteriaceae bacterium
CTAGCGCGAGCGTCTCGCTCGTGACGAGAATAACTTAAATGAATTATTTAACTATGTTAGAGTAGCTCCCCGCTAGCGCGAGCGTCCCGCTCGTGGCCAGTACGAGTAAGAAACTAAAAGAATAAACAAAAATGAGTAGAAAATATAAATTTCATAACAAACAAGGGGCATACTTTATAAGTTTTGCTACAGTGTATTGGTTAGATGTTTTTGCTCGGCAAGTATATTTTAATGTATTAGAAGAAAGTATTGATTATTGTAGAAAAGAAAAAGGAATGGAAGTATTTGCTTATTGTTTTATGCCAAGTCATGTGCATTTAATATTTCGGTCCAGCAATGAAGACCCTTCTGGATTAATACGAGATTTTAAAGGGTTTACAGCAAGAAAAATCATAAAAACTATAGAAGAAAACCCACAAGAAAGTAGAAAGGAGTGGTTGTTATGGATGATGGAACGAGCAGGTAAAAAGAAAAGTAATGTAAATCAACGTCAATTTTGGCAACAACACAATAAACCAATAGAATTATGGAGTGATAAAGTAATACAACAAAAAATAGACTATATACATAACAATCCTGTAGAGTGCGGTTTTGTAACCAACCCAATAGATTGGAAATATAGTAGTGCAAGAAACTATCAAGAAGATCAAACTGTTTTAGAAATTGATATATGACATGTGTAAGTAACATGAGTTTGTTTAATGGCACAAGCGTGACGCTTGCGCCAGCTGGGGGGGTTGTATCAGCCACCACCGCAAAATTTCGTGAATTTTGCTAATTTTATAGCTGATAATTAATTGAATATTTAAACTCGCTACTGTTCTTACGGGTAACCGTTAAACAAAACATTCAGATTCAGATAAAAAAAGAGCATCATAAAATGCTCTTTTTAGAATCCACTAATTAATTATACTAACTAACCAACTAAATTATGGTGGATTGACCTAAATGTATGTTTTTGAAATTTAAGTTTGAATCATTAGGATTATTTATAAAATCTTCAATAAAATCTCCAGCTTTACTTGTAGTAACATTATCAAATTTAGGGTTTATGTCTGGGGTAGTAATATCTAATTTCAATGACTTTTCTACAGCTTTTCTAATAAGATTAGCTTCTTCAAATAATTCAAAATAATCTAAAAGCATAGCAGCCGATAAAATAGAGGCTATTGGATTTGCAATTCCTTTGTTTGTAGCCTGGGGATACGACCCATGTATTGGTTCGAACATGGCATATTTATCACCAACTGAAGCTGAGGCCAAAAGTCCGATAGAACCTCCAATAACACTAGCTTCGTCAGAGATGATATCTCCAAACATGTTTTCAGTAAGAATCACATCAAATTGTCTTGGGTTTAAGATGAGTTGCATGGCAGCATTGTCTACAAATAAGAAATCTAAAGTCACCTCTGGATATTCAGCAGCAATTTCAGTAACCACTTTACGCCAAAGCCTTGAGCTTTCTAATACGTTTGCCTTGTCGACTAAAGTGACTTTGTTTTTTCTGGATTGAGCTGCCTTAAAAGCTAAATGTGTAATGCGTTCAATTTCAAAACGTGAGTATTCACATAAATCAGAAGCTGTATTTCCATCATCACTTATTTTTTTCTCACCAAAATATATGCCACCGGTTAGTTCGCGATAAATACTGATATCTGTATCTTTTATAATACTCTTTTTTAAAGGTGATTTAGTAAGTAAGGTTCCATAAGCTTTAACAGGACGTATATTTGCAAATAAACCAAGCTCTTTACGCAATTTTAAAAGTCCTTGCTCTGGTCGTACTTTAGCCGAAGGGTTGTTATCATACTTTGGGTCTCCAATGGCTCCAAATAAAATGGCATCGCTGGTTTTGCATAGATCAAGCGTACTTTCTGGCAACGGATCGCCATGTTTATCTATAGCTATAGCACCAACAGGAGCATAATTGAAACTAAACCTATGGTCAAACTCCATAGCAATAGCTTTTAACACTTTTATTGCCTGCTCTGTAACTTCCGGACCAATACCATCACCTGGTAAAACAGCAATGTTTAATTTCATAAATTATGTATTTTTGTCATTCCCTCGTAGGAGGGAATCTCAATTTTCTTTTATTAATTGTTTATTTTGTTTAAACTAATTTGA
>JAGLKH010000467.1 GCA_023141985.1 Flavobacteriaceae bacterium
TTTTTTAACTATGACTAAAGAGCAAAAAGATAATTTATTTGTACTAATAAAGTCGCTGTCAAAATCTGAAAAGAGACAGTTTAAGCTTTATGTTGGTCGTTTAGGTGTTAATGAGGACTCAAAATTTTTAACTCTTTTTAATATTCTTGAAAAATTACCAACATATGATGAAACTATTATTTTAAAAAAGGGAGTCGTAAAAAAACAACAATTATCAAATTTAAAGGCACATCTCTATAAGCAGATTCTTATTAGTTTAAGATTGAATCCATCACATCAAAATATTAGAATTCAAATTCGGGAACAACTTGACTTTGCTACAATATTATACCATAAAGGGCTATACAAACAGAGTTTGAAAATATTAGATAAAGCAAAATCTGTAGCAATTGCTAATGAGGAAAAAAATATAGCTTACGAAATTATTGAACTAGAAAAACTCATTGAATCGCAATACATTACAAGAAGTATTAGCAATCGAGCTGATGAATTAACAATTCAAGCAAAAGAAATTAGTCAGCAAAATGTTTTAGCTAGTAAATTATCTAATTTATCACTACAACTGTATGGTTTGTTTTTAAAAACGGGTTATGTAAAAAATGATGAAGAAAACAAACGGGTTACAAAATATTTTAACGACAGGCTTCCAAAGTATGATATTAATAAATTAGGATTTAGAGAAAAATTATGGCTATTTAAGGCATATTTATGGTATAGTTTTTTAACACAAGATTTTTTGTCTTGCTATAAATATTCGACCAAATGGGTTGATTTATTTTATGCTAATAAAAACATGATAGAGCTTAATCCTGTTTTCTTTTTAAAGGGTAATCACTATTTGCTTGAAACTTTATTTTATATAAATTATTATAATAAATTTAAAACTACACTTTCTAATTTGGAAAATATAACCAAAGAAAAATGGTTTCCAAAAGATGACAATATTGAAAGTTTAACGTTCATGTATATATACAACAATAAATTTAACCTTCATTTTATGGAAGGCTCTTTTATTGAAGGATTGCCGTTGGTGAACGAAGTTTTAGAAGGTTTAAAAAAATATAAAAATAAAATAGATGAGCACCATATCATGGTATTTTATTATAAGATCGCTAGTTTATATTTTGGAGCTGGCGATAATAAAAAATGTATAGAATTCCTGGAAAAAATAATCAGCAATAAATCACTTCAAATGAGAGAAGATTTGCTGTGTTTTTCTAGAATACTAAATTTGGTTGCACATTATGAAGCAGGATTAGATTATAATTTGGATGTACAAATAAAAAGCACATTTAAGTTTTTACTTAAAATGGAAGATTTATACGAAGTACAAAAGGAAATGATAAAATTCTTAAAGGGATTAGGAGATATTTACCCTCACGAATTAAAAGGAGCCTTTATTGAACTTCATAAAAAACTAAAACAATACGAAGACCATCCATACGAAAGGCGAGCATTTTTATATTTAGATATTATTTCTTGGTTAGAAAGCAAAATCAGTAATAAGCCTGTAGGTCAAATAATTAGGGAAAAGCATTTAGCACAACTTGCAAAGCAATAATTCATAAAAATTTAATAAATATCAAAAAAAATTTGGTTATTAAATTTTTATGACTGAATATTTGCACTCACAAAGTTCAAAAACTTATTGAAATGTTATCAAGAAAGGTGGAGGGATTAGACCCTATGAAACCTTAGCAACCCTTTATTTGTAAAGAAGGTGCTAAATTCTACTTAAATAGCTGATTTTTATTTTCAGTATTTGGATAGATAACTAAACGAAATTACTTTCTGTGATTTCAATTTTTTCTTTATAACATTTTTCTATTAAGTAAGTCAGTAATGGCATATTTGATTTTTGGTTTAATTAAGAATCCACCAAATTAATTTGCTGGGTTTTATTGAAAAACAAACTATGGAAAAGCTTCGGTATATTAATATTGATGATTATTTAACTGAAAACGGTAATCGTTCTGCTATTCGGTTGTCATATCAAACATTTGGCAGGAATAGAGATGAAGCTCCTATTGTACTTGTTAATCATGCATTAACCGGGAATTCAAATGTTTGTGGCCCGGATGGTTGGTGGAAAGATTTAATAGGTGAAGGCAAATGTATTGATACCAACACTTTTGCAATATTGGCATTTGATATTCCTGGTAATGGTTATGATGGTATTACTAAAAACTTAATAGATAATTATCAAGATTTTAATACAAGAGATATTGCTAAAATATTTGCTTTAGGATTAGAACAATTGAAGATTAGTAGTCTTTTTGCCGTAATAGGAGGATCTGTTGGTGGAGGAATAGCTTGGGAATTAGCAGTATTAAAACCGGATTTAATCGAGCATGTTATTCCTATTGCTACAGATTGGAAATCTACAGATTGGCTCATTGCAAATTGCTACATACAAGATAATATTTTAAACAATTCTAATAAACCATTATCTGATGCAAGAATCCACGCAATGACTTTATACAGGACACCAGAATCACTAGCAAAAAAGTTTGGACGTAGTAAAAAAGACATGCAGTTGTTTAATGTAGAAAGTTGGTTACATCATCACGGAAAAGTGTTAAATAAACGATTTCAATTGGCTGCTTATAAAATGATGAATCAAGTGTTACGAACCATAGATATTACTCATAATAGAAGTGATTTTTTAGAAGTGGCTTCAGCAATAAAATCTCATATTTATATGATTACGATCAATTCAGATTTATTTTTTAAAGCTGAAGAAAACTGGAATACATACGTAGATTTAAAGAGCATAAAAGATAATGTAACCATTGGAGAAATTAAATCTATTCATGGACATGATGGATTTTTAATTGAATATGAACAGTTATCAAAATTATTAGAGCCAGTTTTCCAATTACAAACAGATAAATTAAATATAACAGCATAATTATGAAGGAGAATATTAATTATTTTGAAACACAAGCTATTCGTATACAAACAGAACGTTCTCAATTTTCAGAACATTCTACACCATTATATCTCACATCCAGTTTTGTTTTTGATGATGCCGAAGATATGCGAGCTTCTTTTGCCGAAGAAAAAGAGAAAAACCTATATAGTCGTTTTTCTAACCCAAATACAACTGAGTTTGTAAATAAAATTGTTGCTATGGAAAGTGCCGAATCTGGTTATGCTTTCGCAACAGGAATGGCTGCAATCTTTTCTACATTTGGTGCACTGCTAAATGCTGGAGATCATATTGTCTCATGTCGTTCGGTATTTGGTTCAACCCATACGCTGTTTACTAAATATTTACCCAAATGGAATATTGAAACAAGCTATTTTAAAGTGAACGAAGTTGATAAAATAGAAAGTTTAATTAAGCCTAACACAAAGATTTTATATATAGAAACACCAACAAATCCTGCTGTAGATATTCTAGATTTAGAATTATTAGGTAAAATTGCCAAAAAACATCATTTATTATTTGTTGTAGATAATTGTTTTGCAACGTCATATCTTCAAAATCCCATCCAATTTGGAGCAGATCTGGTTGTTCATTCAGCAACAAAATTAATTGATGGCCAAGGGCGTGTACTTGGAGGAATAGCAGTTGGTAAAGCAGATTTAATACGTGAGATTTATTTATTTTCAAGAAATACGGGTCCAGCATTATCACCGTTTAATGCTTGGATTTTAACTAAGAGTTTAGAGACACTTGCTGTTAGAGTTGATAAGCATTGTGAAAATGCTTTAAAAGTCGCAGAATTTTTAGAACAACACAAAAATGTTAATCTTGTAAAATATCCTTTTTTAAAGTCTCATCCTCAATATGGTGTCGCAAAGAAGCAAATGAAACTAGGAGGTAATATTGTAGCTTTTGAAATTAAAGGAGGTATTGAAGCTGGACGTAAATTTTTAAATGCTATAAAATTATGTTCTCTATCGGCTAATTTAGGAGATACAAGAACTATAGTAACACATCCAGCATCTACAACACACAGTAAATTATCCAGAGAAGATAGATTAGAAGTAAGTATAACCGACGGTTTGGTTCGAGTTTCTGTTGGTT
>JAGLKH010000468.1 GCA_023141985.1 Flavobacteriaceae bacterium
GAAGCTGCTAATATTCCTGTAATTACTAAATTGTCTCCTAATATTTCGCATATCATTGATCCTGGTTTAGCAGCAGTACAAGGTGGAACAGATGCTATCTCATTAATAAATACCATTAAGAGTATCGTTGGAATTGATTTAGATAGTTATGCGCCTTATCCAATTGTTGATGGTAAAGGATCTAATGGTGGTTATTGTGGTCCAGCAGTAAAACCTATTGCCATGAATATGATTAAAGATTTAGCACAACATCCTGAAATTTCTAAAGTACCAATTTCTGGTATTGGAGGTATTGAAACCTGGCGCGATGTTGTTGAGTTTATTTTACTTGGAGCAACTTCTGTTCAAGTATGTACAGCTGTGATGCATTATGGCTTCGGAATTGTAAGAGAAATGGAAGCAGGATTACGTCAGTTTATGGAAGAAAAAGGATACAATACAATTTATGATTTTGCAGGCAAAGCATTACCAAATGTTACGGAGTGGAAGCATCTCAACTTGAAGCACAAAGTTATTGCTGAAATAAATGAAGATAAATGTATTGGTTGCGATTTATGCTATATCGCTTGTGACGATGCTGCACATCAGGCAATATCTTTACCAAATGATAATACCAATAGGATACCGAGTATTATTGAAGATAATTGTGTAGGCTGTAATTTATGTTCGTTGGTTTGTCCGGTTGAAAACTGTATCACTATGGTAAAAACGGACGATGGCACAGAACATGTTACCTGGAACGAACGAACCTTAGCAGATGATGTTCCCACTACTTTTAACGATGATAGAGCAGGTGGTAAAGGACATTTTGTACCTAAACCAACGGACGCTTTAAAAAAATAGTGCCTAAAGTTTAAAGTATTTGAAGTGCACTAAAGTACTTAAAGTTTGAAATGTTAAAAGTTGAAAGAATATGAAAATTTTGAATAACTTAAAAAATAATATATGGTGTTTAAAAACTTTAGACACTTAATACTTTAGCTCACTTCAAGTACTTAATTTATGCCAATAGTATCTTCGTCGTATAATCCACCTTACAGATTTAAAAGTGGGTTTATTTCTACAGTTTACTCTGGGATTGTTAGACAAGTTAATAGCGTAAGTCAACAAAGAGAACGCATCACACTTTTTGATGGAGATTTTTTAGATTTGGATTGGAGTTTTTCAAAAGAGAAAACAAATAAGCTAATTATTGTACTTCATGGTTTAGAGGGTAATGCACAACGAGCTTACATATTAGGGACTGCAAAGATTTTTAATCAGAATGAATTTGATGCTGTTTGCGTTAATTTTAGAAGTTGTAGTGGAGAAGCGAATTTAAAATTCCGCTCATATCATTCAGGAGTAACTGAAGATCTTGATGCGGTTATCCAACATATTATTTCAACAAAAAAATATTCAGAAATATTTTTAAATGGGTTTAGCCTTGGTGCTAATGTTACTTTAAAATATTTAGGAGAAGGACGGTCTGTTCCAGATCAAATAAAAGCATCAGTAGCAGTATCTGTACCTTGTTTTTTATATGGATCATGTGTTGAACTGCATAAATTTAAGAATGTATTATATCATGATATGTTTAAAAAATATTTAAAAGATAAATTAAAGCAAAAACAAAAAATGTTTCCAGGATTAATAAGCGAGGCAGATATAAATAAAATTAAAACTTTAAAGGATTTTGACGATGTTTATACCTCGAAAGCTCATGGCTTTAATGATGCATTAGATTATTATGATAAAAGTAGCAGTTTACAATTTCTTCCAAACATTAAGATTCCAACATTAATTATAAACGCATTAAACGATTCATTTTTATCTTCGGAATGTTACCCAATTGATGAAGCAAAAACAAATTCAAATTTATTTTTAGAAATGCCAAAATATGGTGGCCATGTTGGGTTTTATGGTAAGGATGATATCTATTATAATGAGAAAAGAGCTTTGCAGTTTATTGGTGAGTATTGCTAGACATTATTTCTAAAAAAAGAACAAATTATTTTTTAAAGTGTATTCTCTCATGATACTTTTTAAAATTAGATGCTACAAATAGTAAAACATTATCGAAGTTAACGGTACTTATTAAGATGTGTTATATTTTTATAAAAATTAACCATCTAATGAGAATTATTTACACCCTTATTCTAGTAATTGTATGTTTTCAAGCCAGAGGTCAAAATCAAGAACCAATTCTAACCCTTTCCTTTGAAGATACTGAAATAAAAGAGGTGTTAGATCAAATTGAAAACAAAACAAATATTAAGTTTTATTATGTTGAAGAATGGATTAAAGACAAACATATAACGGGTAACTATAACAATGTTTCCATAACTACAATTCTTGATGATGTTTTTAAAGAAACGGTTATTAATTTCTATGTTTTGGATAACCAAAGTATTATTTTAACTCAAAACAATAGAATCTACGATGCGCTCCCTCAAGGCTTTTTTGGCGAAACAACACAAGCGACTATTGACAGTAGTCAAACTGTAGTTAAAGAGGTCAATGAAAGAGAAATTAATCCTATATTTTATAATGAAGAGCGTGCTTCAGTACCTCAGTCTCTAAAGGTTGAAGTTGTAAGAATAGGAAAAGAAGATAAAAACAATCTACAGCAAAAATTTACACTTTCGGGATTTGTGAAAAACAACAAAACAGGAGAGCCAATTTCTAACCTTGCCATTATTGTAAAAGGAAAAAACATCGGTACAGTTACCAATAATAATGGTTTTTATGAGCTCAAATTA
>JAGLKH010000469.1 GCA_023141985.1 Flavobacteriaceae bacterium
GCTAAAGCTCCAATAGCAGCTACCAGGTAGGTTCTAGCTGCCCATTTAAGAGCATCTTCCGATCCTTTATATTCTTCCTGGCTAACCATGTTTTTATTTTTTAACCAAACAAGAGCCCTGTTACTGGCATCGTACTCTACCGGAAGTGTAATAAAACTAAATACTGTTGCCAGCCCCATCATAACTAATCCGGCAACCGCAACTAAATAACCAATGCCTCCAAGCATATTCGTTGCCATTAGTACAATACCTCCAATAACAATCCATTGCGACATTCCGGAAGTGATACTTACCACAGGCACTAAAGTGGAGCGCAATTGCAACCAGCTATACGCTTTGGCATGTTGTACGGCATGACCGCATTCATGAGCTGCTACTGCTGCTGCTGCTGCATTACGTTGTGCATAAACCGCTTCACTTAAGTTAACCGTTTTATTTTTTGGATTATAATGGTCTGTAAGTCTTCCCTTTACAGAAACAACTTTCACATCTCTAATGCCATGATCTGCCAACATCTTCTCCGCAATTTCAGCACCACTCATGCCATTTCGTAATTGAACTTTAGAATAATACTTGAATTTTTTCTTTAATTGGTTACTAACTAACCAACTTATTAGTGCTATTGCTCCTAATAAAATATAATATGTATACATGTGTTTTCTTTTTTAATTGTAAATATATTGCAATTATAGCAAAAAATACGCCAAACAAAAGTTAAGAAATTTTGTCAGTCTACAATTTATGATTGGCATATTTAATCTTGAAAAAAATAAGGAAAGCATAAGAAACTATAGTTATGCCATTGGCTATAATTAAAGATAGGCTATTAATATAAAATCCATAAATAAACCAAAGTATTATCCCAACAAAAAACAATAATAACATTGGCATTGACAAAGAAGACACATCTTTAGTTTTCCAGGTTTTATACACCTGTGGTAAGAATGCCGATGTTGTTAAAACAGCTGCGATTAGTCCTATTATTTCTATATTATCCAACAATATTTACAATTTTACCAGGAACAACAATTACCTTTTTAGGTGTGCGCCCCTGCAATTGAGCTTGTGTCTTTTCGTGAGCCAAAACCGCTTTTTCAATATCCTCTTTACTCATATCTAAAGATAGCTCTATAGTAAAACGCATTTTACCATTAAAAGAAATTGGGTAATTCTTACTGCTTTCTACTAAATGTTTTTTCTCAAATTTTGGGAACCTTGCTGTAGAAATAGACTCATTATGCCCTAAAGCACTCCATAATTCTTCTGCAATATGTGGCGCGTAAGGCGATATAACTATTAATAAAGGCTCTAGTATATCTTTAGCTGTGCATTTTTGAGCAGTGAGCTCATTAACTGCAATCATAAATGTTGAAACCGACGTATTAAAAGAAAAATTCTCGATATCTTCTTCTACCTTTTTAATGGTTTTATGTAAGGTCTTTAAAGCCTCCCCTAACCCCTCTGAAGGAGGGGAACTACTTACGTAAAAACTACCGTTTTCTCCTGTGTGATACAATTTCCAAAGTTTTTTAAGGAAACTATGTACGCCTGTAATACCGGCAGTATTCCAAGGTTTTGCTTGTTCAAGAGGTCCTAAAAACATTTCGTACATACGTAAACTGTCTGCGCCATATTGATGACAAATTTCGTCTGGATTGACGACATTGTATTTAGACTTGGACATTTTTTCGACGTCACGCTTTACTTTAAAAGTTCCATCTTCTTCATAAATAAATTTTGCTCCTTTATGTTCTGGTCGCCAATCTCTAAAAGTTTCAACATCTAGTTCATTAGAAGCATTTACAAAAGATACATCAGAATGAATTGACGTTATATTGAAATCAACTTTGACTAAAGATTTAGGGAATTTATTAATAACTTGATTTTCTAACTCTCTAGACTTTTCTTTAAGTCTTAATAATGTTTCTGGATCTTCAATTAAAGATTTTGATATAAAAATAATATTATCAAATATCAATTTTGAACAAAATTCTTTAATCTCATTAGATTCGTATAAATCTGGATCTCCTTGATTAATCTCAGGGATTGCTCTATAAACAAAAGCACTCGTCCCCAATATCATCCCTTGGTTAATGAGCTTTTTGGCATACTCATCATAAGGCACCAATCCTTTATCAAACATAAATTTTTGCCAAAA
>JAGLKH010000047.1 GCA_023141985.1 Flavobacteriaceae bacterium
TTTTCTTAGGTAATTTATTTGGATTTTCTTCAGACTCTAGCGAATTTGTTCTAATCATACCTTGAGGTGACATTTCAAACGCCCAAGCCAGAATTAGCGCGATCGGAAATCCAACAACAATAAAAAACAGTAAGACCTGCATCACCCAATCAGGTGTTTTTATTGTTTCAAATACAACTGAACCTATTTGAAGAATCAACCAAGCAACAATTACATAGGTAATGGCTACCTTATAAACATTGCGTCTTTTTAGTTCAGAAAAGAACTTTTTGAGATCCATATGTTAAATGTACAATTTAATTTTTTAATTGATAATCTCAATTGATACAGTAATAGAAAATTATGTTAAGAATTCAAATGTTTGATATTCCTGTATTGCATAAACAAAAAGTATAAAATCAACCCAACCACCCTCTCTATCTAAACTTCAATATTGAATAGCTTCTACGATATGATCTGGTAATATATGTTCGCATCTTAATTGCATTTTCAGTACCCCCCCCTTTTACAACATCAAATATCGTATGATGAGGGTTTTTTTTGACTTGTAAACTTATATGATTTTGCAAATTGTGGTCTGTGTTTGTTTATATAGCGTTTTAATGCATTTTTACACATTGATAGCCATTTGTTATTTTTCTATATCTAACAATTCTTTTATGTATTCTAAATTTTGTCTGTAAATCACAATCCTGATGAAAAATTCATCAGGATTGTGATTGATGTGTGCAATGAGGGAGTAATATAGTTTTAATTATTGCTTAATAACAGCATCTTTCATAGAATATAGTGTTGCCAGCAATTCATTTCGAGAGACTCTATCAACCTTGTTGGCATCAAGAACAAAAAGGATATCATCTATCGCTGATAAAAACTCTGCTTCAGATATATTTAATCCATTATGGGCAGCTGCCATATCTCTCCCCTTATATTCAGTTCCACCTCCAGTGCCAGCTCCTAAGAAATCCTTTACATGTTGTTTAAATTGTTCGAAATATTCTGGGTTTTCTGTCAAAGGAAGAAAATAATGCTTAATGTCCTCATTTTCGAGGTGTTTGGCTACAATTTGGTCCACAGCACCTGAAATACCTTCTGCTCCACCCAATTTTTCATAAATTGTTTTTTCTTGAACAACAGTTACCTCATCCTGAGTCTCTGTCATTTCTTTTTTAACTTCATTTTTACACGATAGAAACGTAATTGCAAATAAAAATAATAAAAAATAATTAGTAGTTTTCATAATAAAATAGTTTGGTTAATAGTGGAAAATACATATAAACAATCGTTTGAACAAACTTAATGGGAAAAATACTCAAATTGAGTAGTAACCAAAACTTATGAAATTCTATTCATTTTAGATAAAAATCCTATCTAATTAAAGTCAGGATTTATACTTTAGTGAGCAATGAGGGATTCGAATTAATGACCCCCACATTAGGTACTATTACATCTGAAATAGTATGATGAATGAAGCTTATATAGTGGTAAAGCTCCCTAGATGTAAGCATCCAATTATCGAACCTAAATGAGTTTGTTGATGACTTCACTAAGGCTCTGGAATTTTATACTCAAAACCTATATCTTGGCGGTACAATATCATTTAACCTTAAGTAAACAGTAGCTTGACCAATATGATGAATAGTGTGATTATACGCCAATGTAATCATATCGAAAATACTAAATTCCTTCCAGGGCTCTTCATCTGATTTTGCATGTTTGATTTCATAAAGGTCATTTATATTAATTTTCTCCAAAGCCATGTTAAAAAGTGTAAAAGAATTATTCAAATACTCGGTAACCTCAGTACTTATAGATGGTTCAGGTTCATTACCTGAAGTTGAGCCATCCAATACAGTCGCATAACCTTTCAAACTGCTTCCAATATGTGTAAATAGTTTCATGAATGACATTGAATCAGGATGAGGCTTATAATCATAATTTGATAATGGCATGGCGTCAAATATTTCAAAACAATAAATTCGACTATTACTCCATCTCAATTTAAAGTATTTCAACCATTCCGAAGAATCAAAATTCTTATCTACAATGTGATTACTTGGAAAAAGGAGTAAAGGGCTAAATCCAGCAATTAATCCTAAAGACTTTCTTCTATTCATAATACTTGATATTTTTGTATTTATAAATATACGAAGTATCTTAATAAGAAAAGCCTCCAGATTTATCTGAAGGCTTCTTAGTAGCGGGAAGTGTCGAATTATCGAACCTAAATGTGTTTGTGAGTGACTTCTTGGAAGTGGTTGAATTCTTTCATTAGTGAATCCATTTTTTGCATAATTAAAATGCTACAATACTGTATATAAGACGTCTAAAATATATTTAAAAAAACCAATAATGAAAATTATTTAAAAATAGTAACTAAAAAAGTTATGATAGAATCTACTTAGTTTCATTATATTTGATATGTTATTATTTCAATTATACTAAATATTAAAAGGAATAAAGGCAACATTTACTGGCTTTATCTCATCAATTTAGGGGAATAAATTGATAATTATTAAGTAAAACAACTTAACAATAAAAAACATACTTCTTATTAATATCTTGATTTGGACGAGTCATTGCTTTGCTCAAACAGATTTACAATTGGTCAACATTGGTGACTTCACTACAACAGAAGGAAAAATTATTAAAGATTGTAAAATTGGCTATAGAACTGTCGGCAATTTAAATGATGATAAATAATTTTTAATTGACCACCACATTATACACTATTACATCAGTGATTATATGATGTGGAGTCCTTTTTTATGATACCTTAATTGAATGAATAAACATGTTTTTGAGGTGGATGGTTAGACATGATAATGCAGGTGTAGACTTTGGCATTTGGCAAAGCCTCTCTCCTACTCAACCCTCTTGTCCTCTCGATATACATTCTGGCAATGTAGCCAGAAAATTAGGTATATTAAAACGAAAACAAAACGATGCCAAGGCTTTATGTGAGCTCGATATTACCTTACGGAAACATGACGTACTGGATCCTGCAAAATATGATTTTGCCTTGTTTGGCTATAGGAGTATTTGAAGGGTTTTAAGTTCTTGTTAATAAATGTTAATTTATATTACTGTTGAGCATAAAATAGTATTTTCGTAATATTCTAAACCAACTAAAAACATTACGATGAAAAAAACAGTTTTTCTCCTATTCTTCGTAGGAATACTTTTTTCTTATAGCCAAAGCAGAAAAATTCCTATAGACACAATGGTTGTTACTACACATAATACAACCGTTAAAGGACAAAGTTTTTCCTATACAGCAACTACAGGAACACAACCTGTTTGGAACGAAAAAGGAGAACCCATGGCAACATTATTTTATACCTATTACGAACGTAATAATGTTAAAAACAGGGCTAATAGACCATTAATAATTTCATTTAACGGGGGGCCTGGTTCAGCTTCAGTATGGATGCATGTAGCATATACCGGGCCTCAAATTCTAAAAATTGATGACGAAGGATATCCGGTACAACCTTATGGTGTAAAAAGTAATCCTAACTCTATTATTGATGTTGCTGATATTGTTTTTGTAAATCCTGTAAATACAGGTTATTCGAGAATGATTGAAGATAAGGATGGTAAATTACCAGACAAAAAATTATTTTTCGGTATAAATGCAGATATTAGCTATTTAGCAGAATGGATAAATACATTTGTCTCAAGGAAAAATCGTTGGGAATCTCCTAAATATATTATTGGTGAAAGCTATGGAGGCACTCGTGTAATGGGTCTGTCTCTGGAACTGCAAAACAGCCAATGGATGTATATAAATGGCGTCATTATGGTGTCTCCGGCAGATTATAAAGTAATACGTGTTGGAGGGCCTGTTTCTTCTGCTTTAAACTTACCATACTATACTGCTGCAGCTTGGTACCATAAAGTCTTAAATCCAGATTTACAAAGTAAAGATTTATTGGATATTTTGCCAGAAGCCGAAGATTACACAATTAATACATTAATTCCTGCACTCTCAAAAGGTGGCTTTATTTCTGATGCCGAAAGAAAGGCAGTTGCAAAAAAAATGTCCTATTATTCCGGACTAAACGAAAAAGTTATTTTGCAGCATAATCTGGTAGTACCAAATAGTTTTTTCTGGAAAGAGCTATTACGTGATAAAAGTGGGCAAACCATAGGGAGATTAGATTCTCGCTATTTAGGAATAGATAGAATGGATGCTGGTAATCGTCCCGATTACAGTCCAGAACTCACATCTTGGCTGCATTCGTTTACTCCTGCAATAAATTATTATTTACGTGAGCATTTAAAATTTAAAACAGATATAAAATATAATATGTTTGGCCCTGTACGCCCTTGGAATAATGAAAATGATAATACCAGGGATAATTTGCGTCAAGCCATGGCAGAAAACCCTTATCTAAAAGTGATGTTTCAATCTGGATATTACGATGGTGCAACAACTTATTTTAATGCAAAATACACTATGTGGCAAATAGATCCGAGTGGTAAAATGAAAGATCGCTTTACTTTTAAAGGCTATAGAAGTGGGCATATGATGTATTTACGTAACGAAGATTTGATTTCGGCAAATGATGATCTTCGAGAGTTTATTAAAAATTCAGCCGCTAAAGGAAAGTCAGCTAAATATTAAATCTATGAAGCATAATTTATGTTTTGGATGGGGAACACTTCTCCTTTTAGTACTTCTATGTTCTTGTAAATCTGAACCTATTGAAACAATTACTTTTATAACTGCTCCTACAGAATCAAAAAGTTCTGAGCCAAATCTGCATAAATCCAGTGATGGGAACATCTATTTAAGTTGGATTGAAACCAATAGTGATAAAAGTAGTACGTTATCATTTTCTACCTTAAGTGATAATAACAATTGGTCTGCCCCAAAGACTATTGCTAATGGGACAGATTGGTTTGTAAATTGGGCAGACTTCCCTTCTATTTCCTCTTTTGGAGAAAATAGTTTGGCTGTACATTATTTAGATAAAAGCGCCGAAGATACTTTTGCTTATAATGTAAAGCTCACAATATCCAATGATAATGGAAATACTTGGGAAACACCTTTTATTCCACATACAGATAATACAAACACTGAACATGGTTTTGTAAGCAAAGTTGCTACTAACGATGGTAATTTTCTAGCAGTATGGCTCGATGGACGAAAAATGGCTTATGCTGAAAAAGATTCAACCATAACAAAAGAAATGACATTAAGAAGTGCAGTTATAGATCAAAAAGGAGAATTATTGAATGAATATTTACTGGATAGCCGTGTTTGCGATTGTTGCCAGACTGATGCTGCAATGACTAATAATGGACCAATTGTATTATATAGAAATCGTTCTGAAAAAGAAATTAGAGATATTTATTACATAAGACAGATTGATAATAAATGGACTGAACCAAAACCTATTTATAATGATAACTGGGAAATAGCGGGTTGCCCGGTAAATGGTGCTGCAATTTCTACAAAAGATAATACTGTAGCTATTGCCTGGTTTACCATGGCTAATAATTTACCAAAAGTAAAAGTTGTTTTTTCTAATAATAACGGAGAAACATTTAGCAAGCCAATTAATATTAGTGATATTGATCCTTTAGGCCGAGTAGATATTGAACTTTTAGAAGATGGTTCTGCTTTAGTAAGCTGGTTGGATATTTTAGTGGACAATAGTACAGTAATACAGCTACAAAAGGTATATCAAGATGGAACGTTAAGTGAGCATATTACAGTAACAGAGTCTTCGGAAAGTAGATCTAGTGGTTTTCCTAGAATGGTTATTAAAGATAATATGGCTTACTTAGCCTGGACTAATGTGGAAGAAAAAAATTTAAGCATTAAAACTGCAATAATAAATACTAATAATTTAAAATAATCCTACTCCCAAAATTATCCTTTTAACCATGCTTTTCTTAAATTTAATTGAGATTGTGTAGGGTTTTCAACAGGTTTCAAAAACCAGCCTAATATTCTCAATCCTACTTTATCAAAAAAATCTTGATAATTAATTGGTGTAGTTCCTTCTACATGTGTTTTTAAGAAATTTCCAACAGATGGATAGGTCATCTCAGAAATTTCATCAATTATGCTGTCATCAACAAAAGGTTTATTTTTTCCATATTTTAGTGAGAGTTCTTTCATTAAAGATAACATACCTCTCTTACCATTACTTTCTTCTCGCATTAATATATCAATACACATTCCTATTAGCGCTCCTTTCATATAAACATTATAATAATTATGAGCGTATGGTTCTACTAATATATTTTCACTCATTTCTGTAAAACTCATTGTATCATCAAGGCGTCTTGATATATTAATTACACCTACAATATTTTCATAAAATTCTGGCTCAGATATCAATCCTTCATAAATTTGAAAATGTTGTGCAAAATATTCTGTTACACCTTCATACATCCATAAATGTTTAGAAAAAGTAGGGTCATTATAATCAAAATAATGTATATCTTCTGAATGGACACTAAGCGGTGTTATAATATGAAAAAATTCGTGCGATACAACATCAATAATTGATTTTGCCAAGTTTTCCTTTGAGCTTTTTTCACGCAATACAACTACTGTTGAAGTATGGTGCTCTAATGCACCAAATCCTTTTGGAGAGTTTTCTTTTTGATCTGAAAGGTATAAGAAAATATCATATCGAGAAGTGCTATTAATATCTCCTAAATACTTTTTTTGAGCCTCCATCATTTTAAATACAGTCTCTTTAATTTCGGCAGCTGTATGTATCTTATTTGGAGAATATACGCTTAAAACTATAGTTATATCTCCAACTTTAAATTCTTCAACATCAAGGTTACCATACATCATTGGGTTGTCTGTAATATCAAAATACCGTGAAGCCTTAAAGCTATAAGTTATTGCTTTACCATCGTCACTATGCATTACGCCTAAACTTTCTAAAGCAGATGTTCTTTTAAAAGATGATTGAGCTACAACATCAAGCGTATATTGGTTTTGCTTTAAAGAATCAAAATACCCTATAAAACCGTGAAGATTTAAAACATAATTATCGGTATCGATATTAGTCCCTTCGGGAGAAAACAGACTTGGGAAATCTTTATTGTGTTCAACATCAAAAGAATCATTTACATAATATGAAATTTTGTCTAAAGTCGTTGCATTTTCAACGGTCCAGCTGTTATTATCAATTTTTATCACCGGCAATTCTTTTCCATTATAATCCAACGCTTTAAAATCATCAATAAAAAGTCCAAAATCACTTATTGTATAAGTACCCTGAATTACTCTTGGCAATCTATAAGTAATAGAATTTACAACAAATCTACCTGGATTTATAGTAACCGGAACTTTATCATTTGCAACTTTTATTAGATTGATTGTGGCTTGGATAGGTAAATTAATCGC
>JAGLKH010000470.1 GCA_023141985.1 Flavobacteriaceae bacterium
TAAGAATGAGCAGTAATACTTTTATCTTCTTCGTTATTATCTTCAAACTTTTTTAATTGTAACATCCAGTACACAAATGCAACCAGTCCAATAATAATTAAAATCCAAGACACAATATTGGATGCCAACCAACTGCTTAGCTGAATATCTCTTAACCTGTCAAAAGGCCAAAACAAATAATCAACAAATAAATCTTGTAAAGCGTAAAAAAAGTCTTTCATCTGTTTATTTTTATTGTTTTTTATAGGTCAGATGTAACATTCATATAATTATCTTCCTGTGGGATTAAATTTTTAGTCATGAATGTTTCATTGTATAAATATTATATTTACAGGACAAAATTACATAATTTTTTTTGTTTTAAATTTGAAAAAAATTAAAAAAATTAATAAGAATTTCCCTCTGACTTTGATTTAATATTATTTATTATCAGAGGAAATATACAAACTCTTTAAATGATTACAAGATTTTTTAGCACTTCAAAACCAATTCACTTTGTAATTGTTATTCTATTAACATTTGCCGTTTTTATGGTTACCAGAATTAATAACCTTGAAGACAGTTTAGATCTCCTGTTAATTTTAAAGCAGTTAGGTTTTTACACTATAGTTTTAGCCTCACTAATTGTACTTAATTTTTTAGTAAGCAAAAACAATTTAACTAAAAAAAACAGCTATAAACTTTTATTATTTAGCTTGTTTTTAATAGTAATACCGATAACATTTCAAATTAATACTATTTTAATTTCTAATCTATTTATTTTACTTGCATTAAGACGCATAATAAGTTTACGATCTAACATAAAGATTAAAAAGAAATTATTTGATGCTGCCTTTTGGATTGGGATAGCATCACTTTTTTACTTTTGGGCTATTTTATTTTTCCTTCTGATTATTGTCGCTTTAATCTTTTATTCTTTAGGTCAAATTAAAAATTGGATTATCCCTTTTATAGGGTTGTTTACAGTTATTATAATAATAGTGAGCTATTCAATGCTAATTGACAATCATTTTAGTGAGGCTTCTAATTATTTTAACACCATTAGCTTTGATTTTTCAACCTATAACATTCTTTATTTGATAATAGGTATAACTATTTTAACTTCTTTGGGGCTTTGGTCTTTATTTTTTTATATAAAGAATTTAAAAAGAATAATAAAAAGAGATAGATCTTCTCATATACTAATTGTAGTAGTACTTTTAATAAGTGCTGTAATTGTTTTGATTGCTCAAAATAAAAATGGAAGCGAATTCATTTTTATGTTCGCTCCATTAACTGTTATTATGGCAAATTATTTAGAGTCCATTAAAGAGCAATGGTTTGCAGAATTATTTTTATGGGTATTAATTCTTACTCCTGTTTCATATTTAGTGTTGTAGCTTTTCACCAAATGCTAAATCGCCGGCATCACCTAAACCAGGAATAATGTAGCCCTTGCTATTTAATTCATCATCTATTGTTGCAATCCACAGATGAGTGTTTTTTGGAAAATAGTTTTCAATAAAGCGAATCCCTTCTTTAGCACCAATTACATTTACAAGATGAATTTCTTTTGCGGTTCCAAAAGGTTTTAAAGCCTTAAAAGTGGTTACTAAAGATTGTCCTGTTGCTAACATCGGGTCAGCTAATATTAAAGTTTTATTTTCAAGACTTGGACAGGCTAAATACTCTACAATAATCTCAAAACTCTCTGAATTTTCTTTATGATGTCTATAAGCAGAAATAAATGCATTTTCGGCATCATCAAAATAGTTAAGTAATCC
>JAGLKH010000471.1 GCA_023141985.1 Flavobacteriaceae bacterium
TTCAGCAAAACCAGCTGAAATAATTATAAATGCTTTAGTGTTTTTTTGAGTAGCCAGAACCTTTATGACCTCCAAACAAAATTGGGCAGGAATTGCAAGTATTGCAAGATCAGTATCAGGAATGTCATTTACGGAAGAAAAACTACTTATGCCTTGTATTTTATTATCCTTTGGGTTAACAATACTTAAAATTCCTTGATAGCCACCATCAATAATGTTCTTTACTATTTTCCCTCCTGGTTTACTTATATCGTTAGACCCACCAATTATAACAATACTCTTCGGATTTATTAATTGTTCGTTTAGCATGTAATAAGTTTACTCGGTTGTAAAAGTATTTAAGTGTTTTTACTTATTAAATGACTTTAGTCATATCAAGATGGGATATTTTTTTTTTGAATGATCTTTTTTTAGGAATGCAAAATGCCTTCTTAACTTTTTACAAATTTATAGAAGGAAAAAACAAAATTATTAGTCATTAAAAACATTAAACTCTTTTAAAGATAATATTTTTCCTGTTCTTTTTACTTCATCAGCAAAATGAGATATGGTTTTATCCTTGAATTCTTTTAAAATCTTTTCTTTAAAACCGGATACTATATAATGTACAGGACAAGGCTTTTCGTCAGAACATTTGGATAAACCTAAAAAACATTGATCGAATTTTTTAGCACCCTCAATACTCTTGATGATATCCCAAATGGTATTTTCCTTATTTTTTTTACTTAAAAAAAAGCCTCCATTAGGTCCCTTTGTCGATGATATAAGTTTGTCTCTTGTAAGTTGCTGCAATAATTTGGCTAAAAAAGGCTGTGGAGATTCTAATTTATCAGCAATTTCTTTTGCACCTATTTTTTTAGATTCATTAGTATATAATGCTAAAAAAAGCACCGATCGTATTGCATATTTATTAGCACTGGATAACATATAATGTATTTTTACCAAATATAATAAAAAAGATGTTTTAGTCTTGTTTTTTTATTGAAACATAAGAAATACAAAAAAGGTTTAAATAAGTAAAGCAATACGATAATGATGATTAATTGTTTATAAAAATATTTATATAGCTTAAAAGTTAAAGCTTCAATTTTACAATTTGTTGTAGTAGCGGATTTAATGATGTTATAACTGGCTGTTCTGGTACTTTTGATGGAAATGGAACTGTTAGAGCAGCAGATGGCGCATTGGTAATTGACTTTACCGGAAGTGATTGTGATGGAGACCATGTTGGTCAGATTATTTTGAAAAAATAAGGACTTGATTTTTCATAGGAGTTCTTTGTTGTAAAAAAGTTGTTTAAAACTATACTTTATTATAAGGACAAAACCTCGTATTTATTATTTTAAATTTTAAGAAATAATTAATGGCTCAACTAAAAGTTTTTACATCATTATATTATATGTCAATCTAATCTATTATATGAACGTGATAAATATCATTGCTTTGATGAACACTTATGTTTATTTTATGGAGTTAGTAAAAAATACTTTTAACTCTTTAAAATTAACGACATGAAAAAATTATTAATCTTACTCTCAATTATGGTACTTATACCACTAATTGGTTGTGAACAAGAATCCGATGTGAGCAGCATGCTGGAAAATTCAGACACTCGTACTGAAATTTTAAAAGCAATTGCAGGTAATCAAAATTTTATGATGGAAATGATGTCAACTATGCAAAACAGCAATCAAGCCATGCAAATGATGCAGGGTAACAAAATGATGATGGGCAATATGATGCATGGTGAAGGAATGAATACTATGATGGGTGATAGTATGATGATGAATACTATGATGCAATCAATAATGGGTGATAACAAAATGATGGGTAATATGATGCAAATGATGCACGAAAAAGGGATGATGAGTCAAGATTGTATGGAGTCATCTATGAAGATGTTGCGCGTCAATTAGTAAAGTCTTATTCT
>JAGLKH010000472.1 GCA_023141985.1 Flavobacteriaceae bacterium
AGTTCTATTTGTACAACATCTAAAGTTTTTCCTTTTAATGTTGGCACTTCAACAAATTGCCCATGGTTGGTAGAATATTTTAACCATTTTAATATCAAAAAACTTAAAATAATAATAGCTATAAATGCTAATGCTATTTGTTTAAAAAAAACTTTACTGGTAATAAACTTAATGATACTCATCGATACAAATAATATTTAACAAAACTACATAAATTTAAGTTTGTAGAATTTAATTACTTTATTTTTATTATATACGGGATATTAAAACAAAAAGGTTTTTTGTTTAGATAAAATAAATGATATTTTTACAAAACGATTAAACTAATTATTTATTGAATACTGAAATAACTTCAGCATAAATGAAAAAAAACATTGCCATAATAATGGGAGGCTATTCTAACGAATATCAAATTTCTTTAAAAAGCGGAAATGTAGTTTATCAAACCCTTGATAAAGAAAAATACAACGCTTACAAAATTCATATTTTTAAAGATAAATGGGTTTATGTTGATGACGATGAGAACGAGCAACCCATCGATAAAAATGACTTTTCTATTACTTTAGATAATACTAAAATTACTTTCGATTGTGTGTTTAATGCTATACATGGCTCTCCCGGTGAAGACGGTTTTATGCAAGCTTATTTCGACTTGATTTCTATACCACATACAAGTTGTGGTATGTATCAAGCTGCATTAACCTTCAATAAACGCGACTTACTTTCTACTTTAAAACCCTACGGAATTAAATCTGCTGAATCCTATTACTTAAATCTCGGCGATGTGGTTAATGAAGATGAGATTATTGCAAAAGTTGGCTTACCTTGTTTTGTGAAAGCTAACAAAGCAGGAAGTAGTTTTGGTATTTCTAAAGTACATGAAAAAGGAAATTTAAAACAAGCCATTGCTATTGCCTTTAAAGAAGATAATGAGATTATTATTGAAGCTTTTTTGGATGGAACAGAAGTTTCTGTAGGCGTTATTAAATATAAAGGAAAAACAAAAGTATTACCAATAACCGAAATTATTACTGAAAACGATTTTTTTGATTATGAAGCAAAATATTTAGGGAAATCGCAAGAGTTTACTCCAGCTCGCATTAGCAATGAAATGGCAGAAAAAGTAAACAAAACAGCAACTCTAGTTTATGAGATATTAAAAATGAAAGGCTTTTCACGTAGTGAATATATTTTCAAAAATAACGAGCCTCATCTTTTAGAAGTGAATACTGTTCCCGGGTTAACTAAAGAAAGTATCTTGCCTCAACAAGCTAAAACAGCTGGAATTAGCTTGATTGATTTGTTTGGTAATGCTATTGAAGAAGCTTTGAAATAAAAGCCTTCTTTAATCTCTCCAAAGGAGGGAAATTATTGAGGTTAATAAAAATAGATTTGTATATTTGAATTAAATAGTTTCCCACCTCCGTGGGAATGACAAAAACTTGTCAATGAAACGAGCATTATTCCCAGGATCATTCGATCCATTAACTTTAGGCCACTGCGACATTATAAAACGCGGCATCACACTTTTTGATGAAGTTATTGTAGCTATTGGTATAAATGCTGATAAAAAATATATGTTTTCTCTGGAAGAACGTAAACAGTTTGTTGAAGACGCTTTTGCAGGTGAACCTAAAATAAAAGTAATGACTTACAAAGGGCTCACAGTAGAATTCTGTAAGCAAATTGGTGTTGAATTTATTTTACGTGGACTGCGTAATCCTGCCGATTTTGAATTTGAAAAAGCTATAGCACATACCAATCGTAAACTCACCAAAATAGAAACCGTCTTTTTATTAACTGCTGCTAAAACTTCTTTTATTTCATCATCTATTGTACGTGATGTGATTAGAAATGATGGCGATTATACCAAGTTTGTTCCAAAAACTGTAAGAGTAAAATAATGGCTTCGTTTAATATCAATTTTTTAGACCATGTAGCGATTCGTGTTAAAAACATGGATACTTCTATTGAATGGTACACCAGGGTTATGGGTTTAAAAAAATATCAATTAGAAAAATGGGGTGAATTTCCTGTGTTTATGCTTTC
>JAGLKH010000473.1 GCA_023141985.1 Flavobacteriaceae bacterium
CCTATAATAACAGCTTGATAGCTTATACCGTCTGTCTGTGCAAATGCCTGTATACTTGCCAGAAGAATTAAGGTTAGTAGTAATTTTTTCATCATTAAGTAGTTTTTATTCTTTTATTATTTTCATTAATCCTTTGAGCTGAGGTGTCAAAATAATCTCTATACGGCGGTTTTTTGTTCGGCCATCTATAGTCTCATTATCAGCAATAGGACTGTACTCACCTTTGCCTACAGCAATAAGATTTTTTGGATTAATATTTTCATTATTCCTCAGCGCATCAATAATAGCGGTTGCTCTTTTAGCAGATAAATCCCAGTTATTCCTAATATTGCCACTTTTTTTAAAGGGTACATTATCGGTGTGTCCTTCAACGGATATTGTTAAGTTAGGATTTGTAGCCAACACCTCGCCCAAGTTGTTTACGGCCTTTTCTCCTTCAACGCTTATATTCCAACTTCCTGAATGGAAAAGCATATCGCTCTCCATGATAATTGTAACCCTGTCCTCCTGCTTTTCAATTGTTAAATCTTCACCTTTATAAGGTATAAGCGCATTTGATATTGCCTCTTTCAGTAGTCTAATCTCTTCTTTTTTTGCTGCAATTTCTCGCTCTCTTTCCCGGGCAGATTCTTCTAAACCCTTCAACCTTTCAGCAGTTCCTTCCAACGCTTTCATTTTTTGTGAATTTGCTTCAAGCTCTTTCTTGATAGCCTCTATCTCAGCATTCTGTATTGTTTCCTTTGTGGTAAGATCTTTTGAAATATTAATAAGCAATCCTAATCCAAAATTGTGAGTATTAATTTTTAAATCTCCTTGTATATCTTTAAAAGTCCCGCTAGTACCATACATATATTGATTGAAAACCGTTAAAGTTTCCGATACTTTATATTGTATGCCTATTCCACCTCTAAAAAAATAAATAGCAGTATCAAAATCTTCCTCTCCGGGCAAATTATAAACTTGATTATTTAAGGTTTGTGTCCCTTGAATTAAAAATTCGGCAGCTGCCGATGCTTTCAAGTAAAAGGTAAAGTTGCCAGGTTTATAAATTTCATAATCAAAACCAACACTGGCACCTAAATAGCTAAGGTCCCATTCAAAATAATTATCGAAATCTACATCACTTCCTATAGCACCATACCCATTATAAGTCCCATTTAAATTGAGAAAAAGACGCTCTGTAAAAATAGTTTTACGATATCCCAAACTTAAATATGTATGGTTGGATGATTGGAGATTATCAAGGCTTTCTCCTTGTGAGTCTTCATAATCAAAAGAAGAAATTGTTTTTCCGGCTTCAAAATAAAGTTGCTGGCCTTTTATCGAAGTTATACTTAAAAACAGGACTGCAAAAAGTAAAAATGTTCTCATAATTATCTTTTTATAAGTTTAGCACTAAATTGTTTACTGGTAGATGAAACTTCTATAACATATATTCCATTAGAGATACCATCTAATGTTAGTTCTATAAATTGTGAGGCAGGAAATTTTTGTGAAAAAATAATTTTCCCGTTTAAATCAAAAACAATAATAGAAATGTCATTTAATATTAATTCGTTAAAAGAAATAAAGATCGATTGTTGAAAAGGATTAGGATAAATAGTAGCTTTTAATTTATTATCTCCGGGCAACTGAATTATATCAGCCAAAATTGAAGGCTGTTGATAGCCCTGTCTAATAGTATAACTATTATTAGTATGGGTTCCAATAACACTGGTCTGCCCAATACTTTGGCTAACAATGTACCTCCCATTATTTGTTGTGATGGTCTTAGAGGAACCGCTAATTCCAATTGTAGATCTAATTATAGCGTAAGATTCTATATTATTTGTTGGAGTGGTTGTATTTTGAGCGTAGCTCGTAGAAAAAACAACACTGAATAATAGCATTAAAGTTAGTTGCTTCATCTTTATTAGATTAAATTCTTTATTAGATTAAATGTTAATTAATAATTACTAAATAAAAATTAGCAACTTAGGTGATTAGTTTACCTTGAAGGGTAAATATTTTTAAATAGAAACAGGAAGCCGAGACTTCCTGTTTCCTGAAGGGATTAAGTTTGTTATATAACTTTCAAATAATTTGTCATATTACCTTATTGCTAAAATAA
>JAGLKH010000474.1 GCA_023141985.1 Flavobacteriaceae bacterium
AACGAATCATTTTTTGACGATTTAAGATAATAAATCGTCATGCTGAGCTTGTTTCGGCATCCCGTAAAAGATAATATTAAACTAATGGAAAACATTATAGACTTTTTTCTAAAACCCTATGAAACTGCAACAACGTTAAATATTGTGCTGGAAATTTTAGCTGTTATATTTGGAGTATCAAGTGTTTGGTATGCCAAACAAGAAAGTATTTGGGTGTATCCAACAGGAATTATTAGCACAACTATTTACGTTTACATTTGTTTTCAATTTACGTTATACGGGGATTTAATTATCAACGTATATTACACGTTAATGAGTATTTATGGCTGGTACATGTGGGCAAAACTTTTTAAAGGAGAGCATATTGAAATTACAACATCTTCAATAGGTGATAAGCTTAAGGCATTAGGTATTTTTGTGAGTACAGCTGCATTTGTGATTTGCGTGTATCTTTATTTTAATAGATTCGATAGAATAACGGATTATTTCGATACGTTTACAACTGGAATATTCTTTGCTGCAATGTGGCTGATGGCAAATAAGAAAATTGAACACTGGTTGCTTTGGATTGGGGGCAATATCATTTCGATTCCTTTATATTTTATAAAAGGATTGGGATTTTCGGGGATACAATTCACAATATTTTTAGTATTAGCTTATTTAGGATATAAACAATGGAAGAAAAGCTTAAACAACAACCTTCAGACTGTATAAAAGTAGTCTTATTTGGGCCGGAATCTACTGGTAAAACGACACTATCAAGGCAATTAGCGAGACACTACAACTCGGTTTGGGTGAGAGAATATGCGCGTAGATATCTTCAAGATAAATGGAACAATGAACGCAAAACTTGCGAACCAGAAGATTTGTTACCCATTGCAGTAGGACAAATGAAACTTGAAAACGATTTGGCTCAAAAAACAAATTCAGTGTTAATTTGTGATACCGATTTATTAGAAACTAAAGTATATTCGGACGCATATTATGTTGGCACATGCGACCCATTGTTAGAAAAATATGCTTTAGAAAACACTTACGATTTGTATTTTTTAACATATATTGATACACCTTGGGAACCAGACGATTTAAGAGATAAACCTAATGAGCGTATGCGTATGTTTAAAGCATTTCAAGACGCTCTGATAAAATATAATAGACCATATGTTTTACTTAAAGGAAGCCAAAAACAACGCTTAGAAGAAGCCGTAAAACATATCGATAACTTGATTAAAAATAAGCCTTGAATTTTACCGATAAAGATATTGAACAAATTAAAGGGAAAGGGTTGGCCGTTGAAAAAGTAAACGCACAAATTCACCTTTTTAAAAAAGGAGTACCTTTTGTGAATCTTAAAAGTGCCGCCACAACTAAAAAAGGAATTCTTTCTTTAAATAAAGAAGAGATACATCAATATATAAGCTTTTTTGATAGTAACCGAGACGCAGTTACAATGGTAAAATTTGTTCCGGCATCTGGTGCTGCTACAAGAATGTTTAAAACCCTTTTTACATTTTTAAAAGAATATAAGCCAAAAACAGAAAGCATAAATTCATATATCAATAAGTATAAAGTTAAAGAATTATCAGTGTTTTTAGTTGGATTAGAAAAGCTGCCTTTTTTTGAAGAAGTTGTCAATAAAATTCACAAAGTGATTCCTAATTTTAATGAATTGTCTTATGATGAGAGGCGCGTTGAGTTTATAAAAACAATGTTGGATGAGAATAGATTAAATCTTTCTTCCTATCCCAAAGGATTGTTGCCGTTTCACAGATACAGAGAACATATTTCTACTGCTTTTGAAGAGCATTTATTTGAAGCTGCTTTATATGGTTCATCTAACAATCAAGCCAATTTACATTTTACAATTTCAGAAAGGCACAATCATAAATTTGATGAAGAGTTTAAATACATTGAGGAGGATGTTGAGGAAAAGACCAGTGTAAAATTTAATATTTCGTTTTCATATCAAAAGCATTCTACAGATACCATTGCAGTAACAACAAAAAACGAACCTTTTAGAGATGATGAAGGACGTTTAGTTTTTAGGCCATCCGGACATGGTGCTTTATTGGAAAATTTAAATGATTTAGATGCAGACATTATCTTTATTAAGAATATTGATAATGTGGTCGGTTATAAATTTAAGGAAGAAGTAGGAGGATACAAAAAAATGCTTGCAGGAATTTTACTTAAAATACAGGAACAGGCGTTTAAATATCAAAAAGATTTAGAAAATAATGCTGCTAATAAAGACGACCTAATTCAAATTGCAGAATTTTTATCTCATAAAATGAATGTACAAATTGGTTCGGAATTTAAAAAGTACTCTAAAGAATTTAAAATTAAATATTTATTTGAAAAATTAAATCGTCCAATTCGGGTTTGTGGTATGGTAAAAAATGAAGGAGAGCCGGGAGGAGGTCCTTTTTGGGTAAGCGGTGAAAATGAAACAGTGTCGTTGCAAATAGTCGAGTCTGCACAAATAGATAAAAAGAAAAAGCATCAAAAAGAAATTCTAAAAAACGCAACACATTTTAATCCTGTAGATTTGGTCTGTGGTATAAAGGATTATAAGGGTAAAAACTATGATCTCACAAAATTTGTAGACTCTGAAACTGCTTTTATAACTATGAAAACTAAAGTAGATAAAGATATAAAGGCATTAGAATTACCAGGACTTTGGAATGGTAGTATGGCACATTGGAACACTATTTTTGTAGAAGTGCCATTAATTACTTTTAATCCTGTTAAAACAGTTAACGATTTACTTAAAGCACCACATCAAATTATATAATTTTGAATGTTGAAACACTCATATCAGAATTAACTTTTAAAGCCGTTAGAAGTAGTGGAGCTGGAGGGCAGCATGTAAATAAAGTATCTTCTAAAGTAATGCTCACCTTTAATGTTTCAAAATCTCAAGGTTTATCTGAAGAAGAAAAAGAAATTCTTTTAAAAAGATTAGCTTCAAAACTTACCAAAGAACATTTGCTCATTTTAAATAGTGATGAGAGTCGAAGCCAACATAAAAATAAGGAGTTTGTTATAAAGCGATTTATTAGTTTAATACAAGAGGGATTAGTTATTCCTAAAGAAAGGATCCCTACAAAAATTCCTAAAGCGGTTATAAAAAAACGATTAGACGACAAAAGAAAACAATCCGGTAAAAAGGCGGATCGAAAAAAACCAGATTTAGATAATTAATTTTTAAAATCATTGGATCGTAATATTGCATTAACAATAATACTTTGATTATTTATTTCGTTTTCTCTTGAAATTTTTTTATTTCAAAGTTTATTAATAGTCTACATCATTTATGCGAAAAAAATAATTCACAATTCATAATTCATAATCCGTAATTCATCATTATATTTGCACTGTTCTCAAAAAAAGGGGTGCCTAATATCGGCTGAGATCACACCCATTGAACCTGAGCAGGTAATGCTGCTAAGGAAATTTATGTCATTCTGAGTATAGCGAAGAATCTCATTAAAACTAATTTTAACAATAGAATAATTACCTCTTTTTATTCGACTATATTTTTTTCGAATGAAATCAACTTTCAAAAAATTATTATTAAATTCTTTAAATAAGAATTTTTTTAAACAAAGATTCAAATTCAACTTCCTAAATAAGTTACCTGAAATTAAAAATGTAATCACAATTTTGTCATTCCAGCCTTTCGACTTTGCTCAAGATAAACTGCGGAAGGAACCCATTTTCAGTCTAATTTTTTTATTAGCATTTTCTGTTGTAAATGCACAAGAAAAGCAACAAGACTCAACTAAAATTGAAAAACTAGAAGAAGTTCTCGTAACGGCTGTCCGTGTAAATGCGACCTCACCGATCACACATTCCAATGTAACTAAAGAAGCTTTGGAAAAGCGCAATTTAGGACAGGACATTCCTATTCTATTAAACTATTTACCATCAGTTGTTACAACAAGCGATGCAGGCGCAGGAGTAGGTTATACAGGAATTCGTGTTAGAGGTGTTAGTGCACAATCTACCAATATTACCATCAATGGTATTCCTTATAACGACGCAGAATCTTTAGGAACGTTTTGGGTGGATCTGCCTGATTTTTCATCATCTGTTGAGAGTTTGCAATTACAACGCGGTGTAGGTACATCTACTAATGGGTCAGGCGCTTTCGGAGCAAGTATAAATATTTTAACAGATGTTATTTCGGAAGATGCAAAAGGAGAAATTTCTAATGCTTTTGGAAGTTATAATACCAGAAAGCACACCTTAAAATTTAGTACCGGAAAATTAAATAATCATTTTGAAATTGCTGGACGTTTGTCTCAAATTAAATCTGATGGCTATATCGATAGAGCAACTTCAAATTTAAAATCATATTTTTTACAAGCATCTTATGTAGATTCCAACACCTTAATTAAAGGATTGGTATTTGGAGGCCATGAAATTACATATCAAGCCTGGAATGGTATTGATGCAGCAACTTTAAAAAATGATAGAACATTCAACCCTTCAGGAATGTATGCTGATGATCAAGGCAATATTCTGTTTTATGATAATGAAGTTGACAACTATAAACAAGATCATTATCAATTGCATTGGAGTGAACGATTTGATAACAACTGGTCATCAAATCTTGGGTTAAATTACACCTATGGAAGAGGGTATTTTGAGCAGTATAAAGAAGATCAGGACTTTTCAGATTATGATTTTGCCGAAATTACCATTGGAGGAGAAACCATTAATATTACCGATTTAATTCGTCGTCGCTGGTTAGACAATGATTTTTATGTGGTTAATGCTAATGTAAATTATAAGAATGATAAGATTAACATGTCGTTTGGAGGTTCATATAGTAGTTATGATGGCGACCATTTTGGGGAAGTTATTTGGGCACAATATGCAAGTGATAGCCAAATTAGAGAACGTTATTATGATGGCAATGGAATGAAAAATGACTTTAGCATTTTTGCAAAATCAACTTATAAATTGAGCAATAAAGTTAGTCTTTATGGTGATTTACAATTACGATTGGTAGATTATAAAACCTCTGGATTAACATCAAATAGAGTAAATTTATTAGTTGATGAAAATTATAACTTCTTCAATCCAAAAGCCGGAATCACATATAAGTTGAATGGTGAAAACAATTTATATTTTTCGTATGCAAGAGCGAATCGTGAACCGAGTAGAAGTGATTTTAAAAACAATCAGGATATTAAACCAGAGCAGCTTAAT
Organism: Flavobacteriaceae bacterium; assembly: GCA_023141985.1. Classification (GTDB taxonomy): domain Bacteria; phylum Bacteroidota; class Bacteroidia; order Flavobacteriales; family Flavobacteriaceae; genus PRS1. Next base: position 5,221 of record JAGLKH010000474.1, read on the forward strand.
GATTTTGAATTGGGTTGGAGACATACAACCGAAAAATTTAATATTAATGCGAATGCCTATTATATGCTATATAATGAGCAGTTGGCACTTACTGGAAACATAGATGATACAGGAACACCCGTTAGAGTAAATAATGGCGAAAGCTATAGGCTAGGTCTTGAAGTTGAGACAAGAATAAAAGTTTCAAACAAGTTCACAGTACAACCTAATTTTACATTAAG
>JAGLKH010000475.1 GCA_023141985.1 Flavobacteriaceae bacterium
AAACGGGAATCTAAAATAAACACCTCAAAAAAACATGATTCATTTAATTGTAGGAAATACCGGTTCTGGTAAAACAACTTATTCAAATGCCTTAAAAAAGGACTTTAACGGAATAGTTTTTTCTATAGACACATGGAATAACACCTTATTTATTCAAGATAAAACAGATAATGATGGATTAGATTGGTCTCTTGAGAGGATAGAACGTGCGGAATCTCTTATCTTAAATTTGGTTTTGCAACTTAATAGTGTTAATATTGATTCCATTCTTGATTTAGGGTTATCAAAATTCGGGCATAGAGAAAAATTTAGAAAATTTGCAAAAAAAAATGCTATTGAACTAAAGCTTCATTTTTTGGATATCCCAAAAGAAACTCGTAGACAAAGGATTCTTGAGCGTAATAGAACCAAAGGCATAACTTATGAATTTGATGTTACTAAAGAAAACTTTGAATTTATGGAAGGTTGGTTCGAAAAACCGACTAACTCAGAATTAAAAAATGCAATAATAATTACGTAAGTTTGCAAAATTGAAAATTAATAGCTAATATAGAGCCTTAAGAACTCTATTGAGAGAATGCAGAAGCAATTGTAATATGGGAAGACCAGCAACAAAACCAAAAGAATTAAGAGACGGCTTTTATATTGAAATCCGTAATAAAGGTGCAAGAACCGGAATAAAAATCCGAAGAGATAATAAACAACAAATGTTGTTTGCCATTAAAGAATATGAAAATTCTAAAGATGTTATCGTTTTAGGTGAATATAAAAACGGTAAATGTATAGATAAGAAGTAAATTACTACAGTATTCTTATACACTCTAAATTCCTTTTAAACTAATTTAATATATGTGTTCTAATTAATTTTAGGATTAAGTTTGTATATGGTAAATCCATTTGCTTTATAATGGGATAAATATGATAGCTTTTATGGAGTTATAATTTGTTAAATGCGTAATTAAATTGAACGTTTTTTGCTTTATTAACTTTAAAGGCTTTATAAATTATTGTATACATTTGTCGATTGAAAAGAAGCGGTAATAAAAACTTCATAAGAAAAGGATTAGAAAAATTATTTACCGTAAAAGATGGTGTAAATATATTCAGAATTTATTATTTTTAATTTTGAATAATATGCTAACACATTAGAGTTGTATGACAAATACAAAAAAGAAAACAAAGAGTTTTATTTCGAAAGACCATTCAGTAATACTTCACCAGCGAAATGAGGGCATTCCTTTTGATGCGAGTCTTTTTGAAGATATTAATATTAATAGAAGTGCTGTAGAACGAAGAGCAGCTACATTAGCTGGTCGTAGATCTGTAAAAAAACAATGGCAGGCAGCTTGGTTACTAAAAGCCATAAGTTGTATAGATTTAACAACGCTTGCAGGTGATGATACTGAAAGCAATGTGTTGAGACTCTGTGCTAAAGCAAAATCTCCTGTAAGACTAGATATTTTAGAAGCTATGGAAATGAAGGATGCAAACATACATGTTGGAGCCGTTTGTGTGTATCATAATCTTATTAAATATGCTGTTAAAGGCTTAAAAGGAAGCTCTATTCCTATTGCTGCAGTATCTACAGGATTTCCAGCAGGAAATATTCCGTTAAAAGAAAAGGTTAAGCAAATAGAGTTATCAGTTGCTGCAGGGGCCAAAGAAATTGATATAGTAGTGAGTCGAAATTTAGTACTACAATCCGATTGGAAAAAACTTTACGATGAAGTTGCAGCATGTAGAAAAGCTTGTGGAGAAGCTCATATGAAAACCATATTGGCAACAGGAGAAATCCCAACCTTAACCAAAGTAGCAAAAGCCAGTTGGGTGTGTATGATGGCAGGTTCCGATTTTATTAAAACAAGTACAGGAAAAGAACCTGTAAACGCTACAATTCCTGTAAGCCTTGTGATGATTAGAACAATTAGAGAATATCATGAATTAACTGGTTATAAAGTAGGATTTAAACCTGCTGGTGGTATTAGCAAAGCTAAACAAGCTGTTAATTGGCTTGTATTAATAAAAGAAGAACTTGGCAACGACTGGCTAACTCCAGATTTATTTCGATTTGGAGCAAGTAGTTTATTAGGCGATATAGAGCGTCAACTGGAACACTTTGTTACAGGACGTTATTCAGCATCATTTAGACATCCAATGGCTTAATTAAGTTATGAGTTATGA
>JAGLKH010000476.1 GCA_023141985.1 Flavobacteriaceae bacterium
GCAGCAACTTCAGAAAGGTAGACATTCGGGTACTTTTCGTACCAAGCTTCATAAGCTTTAACATGTTCATTAAATATATCTATTTGTATCATGATATTAGTAATTTATTCTTGGTATAAAAGTTAGAGGTTTAATCTTATTTGAACAATGATAAATATCAATTGTAAAAAGACCTAAACAGTTTATTATTGATAGATTTATTCCTAATAAAATTTAAAGCCTACAGGGTACTCAACGTAAAAAATTATTCACCGAAATAAAAAAATAAGGTATTCCCAAAAACACCGAGTTTCAGTATAATATTTGGAAATACCTCATCAAATTAACTAACATACTAACTAAAAAAAACTAATCATCTAAAATGCCGAAAGTCACCTTTGCATTGACTCTATATTCGGCAATTTTATTATTGTTTACAGTCACTTGCATGTCTTGCACATACACTGACTTAATGTTTTTTACCGTTTTTGATGTTTCATTGATTACATTCTGAACGGCATCCTCAAAACTAACGGTTGAGTTTCCTAAAATTTCGATAACTTTAAATACAGACATAATATATACTTTAATTATTAATAATTATCTAAAGTATAAGATGTTATTGGGCAACGCAATGATATAAATCAGTATACCTAACATTATTCTAAAAAATACACTTATTTAAAGATATAATTGGATTGAAGTAGTATAAACTCACCAACTATTATTTAGATCTATTGCACCACTAATTCTTAATTAAAAAGCTCTTCTTTATTGAAAATCTCTTTAATCTCATTTGATACTTCTATGGCCTTAAATGATTTTTTGCATTACGTCAATTAAAATCGAAAGAGTGCATTTATAGGCTGCTCTTTAGCAGGCATTTCTTTAGCATCAAGCTCATATACTTTTCCATTCTGCAGAAAGGTATACATAGCGGCAAGATTTATTAAAGAAGTATTATTTAATTCTTTAGAATCCTCAAAACTTATATGGTTTTTTTCTTTGTTATAAACGCCAAAAAGATCAGCACCTTTTCTTACGAACAGTGTATCTATTTTACCGTTTATTGCGGCCAGAATAATTTCAGAAGGGTCCTGAGATATTTTAGGAGTATGGTACCATTCTGTAAATAAATCTAATTTAGAATTCTTGGTTCTCTTAAAGTATTCTTGAATTAGTTCCCAGGATTGTTGGTGCATTTCCTTTTTATCCTTAAATTCAGGATCACCACTAATGTGCTTATTATAAAGATTAGGGTACGAATTTGCTTCTTGATAGATGTTATACAATGAGTCAACACAAGCCAATATTAATGGAGCTTTTCTATCAGTAATAGCTTTCTTAACTCCAAGATTTATTGCCCTGAAAAAAGTTAACAGCTCTTTTTTATCATCATCTTTTCCTTCACCATGACCATGGAAAGATCCTGCACCATGTGTAGCCTGGCCACTTCTGAACTGTAACATTTTTGGTTTGTAATCAAATCCAACAGCTTTTTCTAATTGGTCAGGTGCAAAATCTTCAATATAAAGATCTTTAAAACCGTATCTGGTGGCTTCATAAAGTTTTATATAGTCCTGACTTAACTCTAATAGGTAATAAACACCATTTTCATGATATAAAGGCAGCATTGGTTTTAGATAGAAATGATCGGCAACATATGTTTGAGTGTCAAATGAGATGGGAAATGGATAATAATTCAGACCTTTCTTATCTAGAAAAATGGCTAAACCTTCTGAAGGATTCCTCCATAAATCTATATTAACCATGAGTTCTTCTATGGGCTTTAAATAGTTGTTAATTACATCTTCCTGTAATTGATACTTAGCTAATGCTTTATGTACTTCTTTGATACAACTTTTCAAGTTGGCTTGTGCTAAGTGTTCATTTTGCTCTTTGCCTGTTTTGTGCATTGGAAGATATATGGAAACACAATGTGAGCCACGTTTAGCCGCCAATACTTCAAATTTTTTTTCCGGTAGTGGGTGATTTTTAGATGTATACATAACTTTATGTTTATATAACTAAAATATCAATACTTAAGGAGAATTAAAATGATATAAATCAGTTTACATCAAAACTAAGAATATGAGAGAAATATACCTTTTGATATTATAAAAATATGATCTGTAATGTAATATCAAAACAGTGCAAATAATCAAATCTTTATAAGCAATCTCATATCGTTAAAAACAGTTAGAAAATGATGGATATCATTTTAAAAGTGATGAATTACAAATAGCTTTGGAGTATAAATATTGTTTTAGAGGAAAATGGATAACGAAAATAAGAAAAATCAAAAAACCAATTTGTCGGAAGCAAATAAATCAAAGTCGCCACCTGGGGGTTACAAACCTAATTGGTTCTATCTTCTAGTTGTTTTTTTACTTTTATTTTTTGTGTTCTTTGGATCTATTTTCGACACTAAGGAAATTAGCTGGTTGGAATTTGAACAAACCATGTTAAGTCAGCATGATGTTGCAAAAATTATTGTTGTAAATAAGGAGATAGCTGAAATTTATATTAAAAAGGAAAGGCTTGAAGAGGTGAGACACAAAGAATTTTCGGAAAGTATATTTAGGTCTGAAATAGGGCCACACTATGCGATACACATTGGTTCTGTAGAAAGTTTTGAAAATAAACTGGAACAGGCACAGCAAAATTTTTCCCCGGAAGAAAAATTTGAAATCAGATATGTAAATCGTACAAGTTGGATAACAATTCTTTCCTGGATATTTCCAATTGGGCTTCTCTTTTTATTTTGGATATTAATGTTTAGAGGTATAGGTAAGGTAGGTAGAGGTGGTATGGGAGGTTCTATATTCAATTTTGGGAAGTCAACTGCAAAGCTCATGAATAAGGATACTAAAAGCACCACCACATTTAATGATATAGCGGGTTTAAAAGAAGCTAAAATTGAAGTAAAAGAGATTATAGATTTTCTTAATAATCCTGAAACCTATACCAAGCTTGGGGCAAAAATCCCTAAAGGGGTAATGCTTGTAGGGCCTCCTGGCACGGGTAAAACATTGATGGCGAGAGCTGTTGCTGGAGAAGCAAAAGTCCCATTCTTCTCTTTATCGGGATCTGAATTCGTAGAAATGTTTGTTGGGGTTGGGGCTTCACGGGTAAGGGATCTTTTTAAGCAAGCTAAGGAAAAAGCACCTAGTATTATTTTTATTGATGAAATAGATGCTATTGGCCGCTCTCGTGGTAAAGCAAATGCGTTTCAGACAAATGATGAAAGGGAAAATACCTTAAATCAGTTGTTAACAGAATTAGACGGATTTGGCACCAATACGGGAGTTATTGTACTTGCTGCTACCAATAGAGCCGATATTCTTGACAAAGCTTTATTAAGGCCTGGCAGGTTTGATCGTCATATATATTTAGAATTACCTAACAAACAAGAGCGTAAAGAAATATTTGATGTACATCTGAGACCTTTGAAAATGTCCGGTGATGTAGACGTAGAACTTCTAGCTTCTTTAAGCCCCGGGTTTTCAGGAGCAGATATTGCAAATATATGTAATGAAGCCGCATTAATTGCTGCACGTAAAAAAAAGGAAAGGGTAGAACAGGAAGATTTTATGCAGGCCAGAGATAGAGTTGTTGGTGGGCTCGAAAGAAAAAGTAAAATAATTTCTCCTAAAGAAAAGAAAATTGTAGCTCATCATGAAGCCGGCCATGCTGTTGCCAGCTGGTATTTAAAAAATGTAGACCCTTTGGTTAAGGTGTCTATTATTCCCAGAGGTAAATCTTTAGGTGCGGCCTGGTACCTTCCTGAAGAACACCAAATTATAACCAAATCTCAATTTATAGATCAAATTTGTGCGTCATTGGGTGGTCGTGCTGCTGAAGAATTAATTTTCAATGAAGTTTCAACCGGTGCCCTGGACGATTTGGAAAAAATTACTAAGCAAGCTTATAATATGGTGGCTTACTATGGATTGGATGAAGAAATTGG
>JAGLKH010000477.1 GCA_023141985.1 Flavobacteriaceae bacterium
AACAGCATCTTCCATAATAACCGCATAAAAATAACCGGCACCAAAGTCTTTGTCTAAAGTAATTATACCTTCAAAAACTACAACATCTCCAACCATTACATTTTCCTGGCTGGTAACCATAAGATCGTAAGCGCCTTCAAAGCTTGTCCCATCTTGAAAATGCACCCAGTTTTTACCCATAATGCCTCCGGTAAATTTGGTGACTTCTCCTTTTATTTTTATTTTTTTTCCGGCATATAGTTGCTTGTTTTCAAACAACTCCCCAATACGAATGCCAGCATCAATAGCTTCAATATTCAATTCCAGTTTATCCAAAGTAGCCTTTTTTGCAGGTATTACTTCTTCAACAACTACTGTATTAGGATCGACCATGCCTTTTTCAGGATCAATAGCATCCGCATTTGTAATAGAGCCTAAAAAAGTTACTACATCAAATGTTCTGTTGAGCTCAGTACTTTTAAAATCAGGCATTTCCATACCGCCTTTATAATAGTATATTTCTCCAATTTTAGCTTCAATAGTTGGAACGGCTATCCATTTTTTAGTTCCGTCTTCCAATACATTTAAATAGGTGTAGGATTCAACTTGTATAACCTCTTGAACAATGACTTTTTTAAGACCGCTTTCGGTATGAGGGTCCTGTGCTATAGCATAGACACTACATAGTAATATAGCCGAAATAAGTACAGTTTTTATTATTTTCATTTGTTTTGTTATTTCAATATTAATTTATTAGTGTCGCCTCTTCTATAATAATTGTATAGATGTAACCCGCGCCAAAATCTTTATTCAAAGCAACCTTTCCTTCTACGGTTACGACATCTCCAATCTGCACCGTTGCAGAAGTTGTTACAGTAAGATCAAATTCGCCATTAAAATCTGTTCCGTCTTGTATATGAATCCAGTTTATGCCCATAATGGCCGGATTAAACTTTGCAACCTTCCCTTTTAATCTAACTATTTTATTGTTATAGTTATCCCTGTTTTTAAACAATTCTGCAATACTAATTGTGTTTTCTGAAGCTTCAACATTAACCTCTATTTTTTCAATGGTCGGTTTTGTAGCTTCCGGATTAACAGGATGCGGATTAGTTGTTAATGGCAATTTTGTGTCTGCTGCCGTCGTGCTTATTTTTTCAACAAAGTAAATAGTTTCAAAGGTCTTGTTCAGATCCTTGCTTTCAAAATTTTGCATTTCCATGGTTTTACCAAAGTAATAGGTGCCTCCTGTTTCAACAACTGTAGATGGAGCTGCTATCCATTTTTCAACACCATCTTCTAAAACACGGATATAAGAGTATTCCTTTACATGAAGTACCTCTTGTACAATTGCCTTATGTATGTCCGGTTCATTTGTTGCTTTGGTTTTTGTGGTTTTGTTACATGATAATAAAAGTACCATTGTTACAAGTAAACTTAAATAAAATTTCATTTTTGGTGTCTTTATAACGTTCTTAATTTATGAAGTAAAAATAAGAAAAATATACCATTGATTACCTGACAATTGTCACTTACAATCTTGTATTATTATGTTACTTTTGTTACAGTATAACTGAATTAACAGAAATCTCATGAATAAACTATTAAAAATAATTTTCTCCCCAAGAACAACTCTGGGTTTGCTCGTAATCTTTGCAATTGCAATGGGCGCAGCTACTTTTATAGAAAATTCCTACGATACAACAACCGCTAAATTGTTGGTATATAATGCAAAATGGTTCGAGCTTTTAATGCTATTAATGATACTCAACTTTTTTGGGACTATTAAAAGGTATCATTTCCTGACCTGGAAAAAAATATCAGGTTTTATCTTTCATACGGCTTTTATAATTATAATTATTGGAGCCGGAGTAACCCGATATATTGGGTTTGAAGGGAGAATGCATATTCGTGAGGGAGCCTCATCTAATTTTATATTCAGCGATAAAACCTATTTGAATGTTAGAGCCTTTGACGGCACAGAGAATTATGATGTTGATAAAACAATGAACATTGGAATGATCACTGATAATTCTTTTGAAGTGAACGTAGACACGAAATCAAAGGGAAGTATTTCAATTCAATACAAAGACTTTATAAGAAATGCTAAGGAATCTTATGTTGAAGTTGAGGATGGCTTTACCATGCTTGAATTAACATTGAGTGTTGAGGGACATAAGGATGAAATTAAAATAAAAGATGGTGAGGTAGAACTTTCGCACAATTTCCCCATCTCATTCAATAACAATTCCAGGCCTGATGGA
>JAGLKH010000478.1 GCA_023141985.1 Flavobacteriaceae bacterium
AACGTCTCGTATGCCGGACATGGAGGCAGGGATCATATTAAAGGATAGTCTTGGTGAATTTACCAGGATGAAATTATATGAACCAGAAGGTGTTGGGATGGCAATGGTACTCACTAAAGTATTTCCAAGTACAGCAGTAAAATATATTGAAGGTACTGAAGATGAAAAAGGGCCAAGTGCCTTAATTTTAGATGTTAATTACAACGAAAAATCACAGGAAGTAACAGTGCTAGGGGGTTCCGGTTATGTAGAGAATTTTATAGATGTTCCTTTAGAGGGCATAAGTCTGAAACTAGCTTATGGCGCGAAAAAAATTACATTACCATTTTCTTTACAACTCAATAAATTTGATTTGGAAAGATATTCGGGGTCTATGAGTCCGTCTTCTTATGCAAGCGAAGTTACTCTTATCGACCCGAATAAAGGCGTTAGAAAAGATCATCGGATTTTTATGAATAACGTTTTGGATTACGGTGGTTATCGTTTTTTCCAATCTTCTTATGACCAGGATGAAAAGGGAACGGTATTATCTGTAAACCACGATTTCTGGGGAACATGGATAACCTATTTAGGCTATGCATTAATGATTATTGGTTTTATCTGGACCTTATTTAACAAACACTCAAGGTATTGGGATCTAATGGGTAAAATAAAGCAAACCCGGGAACGCCGAAAAGCCCTTTCGTTGGTTGTGGTTTTATTAATGGTTTCAGGATCATTATTTGCGCAACAGCAACCGCCTCAAGATCATCAGCATGAAACCAGCCTTTATTCGGTTAGCGAAGCACATGCCGATAAATTTGGAGAAGTTGTGGTACAAAATTATGAAGGACGTTTTTCTCCTGTACACACATTGGCCGTTGATGTTATTCATAAAATTTCAAGAAAAGATAAGTTTGATATACCGGGAAGAGGAGAAATGAGTGTTATGCAGGTGTTTTTAGATATTCCAATTAATGTTGAATTTTGGAAGGATCAAAGAATAATTTATGTGAGAGAGAAATCTGTTACAGACTTGATTGGCATTAGTGGAAAATACGCCTCTTTTAAAGATTTCTTTAATGTAAAAGGCCAATATAAACTGTCCACATTTGCCGAAACTGCATTTAGAAAAGCTGATGCTGAACGCAATAAATTTGACAGGGAATTAATTAAGCTCAACGAGCGCATAGAGGTGTTTATGATGACCTATCAAGGAAGTATGTTAGATATCTTTCCTGTGCAAAACTCCGAAAACAACAAATGGGTAAGCTGGGACGATCCATTAGCACAACAACTTTTAACAGGAAGTATTCGTATTATTAATGATGATTTACAATTACCTGAGTTGAATTATATCGGGATTATGAGAGCCTATTTTTTGGAGCTGATCAATGCCACTAAAACTGCAGATTATAAAAGAGCAGATAAATTACTTGGCTATATAAAGAGTATTCAAAGACAGAGTGGAGCTAATGAAGCTGTGCCGTCAATTTCAAAAATTGAAAGAGAGATTAGTTATAATAAATCTAACATTTTTAACAATCTTAAAAATGTTTATGGGTTGTTAAGTGTACTTTTATTGATTCTTACTTTTATTGATAATTTAAGATCAAGAAAAAATAAGATATTGAGCTTAGTCTTAAACACAGCGATCGCTGTATTGGCATTAGCATTTTTATATCATACTTACGGTATGGGTATGCGTTGGTATTTATCAGGCCATGCACCATGGAGTAATGGTTATGAAGCATTGGTGTTAATTTCATGGTCAAGTTTATTAGCAGGTTTCTGCTTTATGCGTTACTCAAAAATTACTT
>JAGLKH010000479.1 GCA_023141985.1 Flavobacteriaceae bacterium
TAAAAAAGAACAGCTTACTTTTGATGAATACAATGACTGGTTTCCACACATTTCCCCAGATGGAAAGTGGATTGCCTTTATTTCTTTTGAACCAAATATTGAATTAAATTCTCATCCTTCTTATAAACAGGTTATGTTGCGTTTGATGCCAGTTTCTGGCGGAGCTCCAAGAGTTATTGCTTACATGTATGGTGGACAAGGAACAATTAACGTTAATTCCTGGTCGCCTGACAGTAAACATATTTCTTTTGTAAGCAATTCGGGGAAAAAAGAATAGTATCAGTCCTTTGTTTGAATTTTTTAAACAAAAGTCAGGCAGATAACCTAAAGAGTTAGTACTATTAAACCAAACTTTACACCTAACGTTGGACGTCTTGAAAACTATGAAGATTGATAACCTAAAAAATTCTATAAAGATATTTGAATACGCCAGTAATGAGTTGGAAAAAATTTCTGACAATGGATTGGAAAAGTTATCTAAACCTCGTAAACCAAATAATGCTATTCATTTAAAGCATCTGAATAATTCGAACTAAATAGGAATAAACACTTTACTCGCAGCCCAAAAGATACCATCTATTGTTCTACTTTTAAAGGGTAATAAATATAATTAAATCTATCTCTTAGATTCTACCCTTATACTAAATAAAAGATTTAACAGTCTTTTTTTTAATTTTTTGTATATTTAACAGATGAGACAGAATCCAACATTTTATAATTCTCTATTCTTGGAATTTTAGTGTTCAAAATATTTCACTGAATAAAAACAAACAGAACACACATTTTTTTTTTTTAATATTATCACCTAATTCAATGTTAAACAATATGAAAACAAAATTATTTAAAAGTTTATTGTTCTTTTGGGCTCTTTTGCTTTGTGCTTTTACACAAGCTCAAACGGTCTCGGGGAATGTATCAGATGTAGATGGTCCGTTAATAGGGGCAAATGTTATTGTAAAAGGAACCAATAATGGTGTTACAACAGACTTTGATGGTAATTATACCATTAATGAGGTAGCTTCAGACGCCATTTTAACAATTAGTTATGTTGGGTATATCACTCAGGAAATTAGTGTTAATGGACAGTCCACTATTAATGTAACTCTTGAAGAAGACAGAAGCCAACTACAAGAAGTTGTTGTAACTGGGTATGTCACTCAAACAAGAGGCGATATTACAGGATCAGTTTCTTCAGTTAATATGGATGAAGCTGTAAAAGTTCCTGTAGTAAATGCAGCCGAAGCACTTCAAGGACGTGTTACAGGTGTAACTGTTGTAAATAGTGCCAGACCCGGTGCTACTCCAAAAATTACTATTCGTGGTTTTGGAACAACGAATGACACGAACCCATTATATATTATTGATGGTGTTCAAACACAGGATGCTAGTATTTTTAATAGCATTAATCCTGCTGATATTGATCAGATGAATGTATTAAAAGATGCTGCTGCTTCAATATATGGTGCCCGAGCTTCTAATGGAGTTGTTATTGTAACTACTAAGAGTGGTGGGTACAATATGGATAAAGCAAAGATATCTGTCGATTTTTATACAGGTTCATCTAATGCTACAAATCTTCCAAGTCTTTTAAATGCACAACAGCATGGTGAAATGATTTTTGAGAGTTTAAGAAATGATGGTGCCGTAGTTACACATCCACAATACGGATCGGGAGCTTCTCCTGTCGTGCCTACAGTATTAGACGTGAGAGAGCCTGCAACTGTAAAAAGACCAAATGGTACCTATTGGCCAGATGAGATTACACGAAATGCTCCAACTACTAATCTTAGTTTATCTATGCAAAACGGAAATGAAACTGGAAAGTATTTTATGTCTGTAAATTATTTAACCAGAGATGGTATTATTAATCAAACTGGTTTTAAGCGTGGTAGCACGAGGTTAAATTCAGAATTTAAAGTTTTAAAAGATAAAGTAAGAATAGGAGAGCATTTAAATGTATCTTTTTCTAATACACGAGCCGGAGTTGCTGAGGCTATTCAAAATTCCGTAAGAAGTAGCCCATTAATACCTGTGTATGACGATAACGGAAACTTCGCAGGTACCTATAGTAATTCTGCTGGATTAGGAAATGCAAGAAGTCCTGTAGCTCAATTATACAGATCCAGAGATGATTTTAATAAAATGTTTAGAACTTTTGGTGATATCTATCTTGAAGCCGATATTATTGATGGCTTAACCTTTAAAACCACTTTAGCTGGTGGTATGGAGTCGTTTAACTCAAGATCTTTTAATGCACTAGATCCAGAGCACGGAGAGCCAATTTCAACTAATACACTTACTGAAACAGACTTTATTAATTATGGATGGACCTGGTCTAATACGCTTAATTACAAAAAATCTTTTGGCAGCCATAATATAAATGCTTTAGTGGGTATTGAAGCGGTTGAAGAAAGTGGAAAAGGTAAAGGATTAAGCCGTACAGGATTTTTATTTGAAACACCTGATTTCTACTTATTGGAAAATGGATCTGGAACTCCAAATGTAATTTATGCATATCAATTTACAAATACCTTATGGTCAGTTTTTGGAACAGCCAATTACAACTATGATGGTAAATATTTTGCAACGTTAACTGTTCGTCGTGATCAATCTTCTCGTTTTAAAGGAGACAATCAATCGGATGTGTTTCCTTCATTTAGTGCAGGTTGGTTGTTGAGTAAAGAAGATTTCTATCCTCAAGATGCACTTATTAATAGAATAAAAATAAAGGCTTCTTATGGTGAATTAGGAAATCAAACTTTACCTGGAGAAAATTTAACAGCAAATGTTTCTGCTTTAAGTGAGAGTTTAGCTAATTATTCATTTAATGGGACTTCTATAGCAACAGGAGCCTTATTAGCTAGTGTAGGAAACCCTGATTTGAGATGGGAGACCTCTGTATCTACAAATTTTGGTGTAGATTTTGGATTATTGGACAATAAATTAAATTTAGGATTTGAATATTTTGTTATTAAAACGGAAGATTTAATTGCTCCCGATAATAGTTTAATAAGTACTACAGCTATTGATGCTGCTGCACCATTAGTGAATTTAGGAGATGTTGAAAACAAAGGTGTAGATCTTAGTTTAGGGTATAGCGATGAAACCGATTCCGGTTGGTCTTATGGTATTAATGTTAATGTATCAAGCTACAAAAATGAAGTTACTAATTTAATAAGTGAGTTTCAAGTTGGTGCTACAGGTTTTAGAGGTGGTGCAATTACAAGAACAGAAGTTGGTCGCCCTATTTCCTCTTTCTATGGTCGTATTGTTGAAGGTATAGATAGTAACGGTAGGTTTACATATAAAGATGTTAATGGAGATGGCAACATAAATGATGAAGATCGTGATTATATTGGTTCTCCTCATCCTGATTTTACTTATGGTATCAATTTAACAACTGCCTATAAAGGTTTTGATGCTTCTGCGTTCTTTACAGGATCTCAAGGAAATGATATTTATAACTATCAGAAAATTTATTCAGATTTCCCAACATTCTTTAATGCAAACAGAAGCACACGTGTGTTAAACTCTTGGACACCAAGCAATACAAATGCTTCGCTTCCAGCTTTAAGCCAAACAATTACTAACAGTGAAACTAATCCTAATACACATTTTGTAGAAGATGGGTCTTACTTTAGATTAAAAAGCTTGCAAGTTGGCTATACATTTGATGATGATATTGCAGATAAAATAGGTATGGACTCATTCCGTATTTACCTGCAAGGCACAAA
>JAGLKH010000048.1 GCA_023141985.1 Flavobacteriaceae bacterium
TCAAATTTACAATCATTAAGGAGTTTATTGTATAAGAAAATGTTAAAAGTATTGTATATTCGTTTTATGCAAGACCCCTTAATTAGCATTCTTATACCTTTTAAAAATACTGCAGAATTTTTACCGGAATGTTTGCAATCTATTATTAATCAAACCTATACAAATTGGGAATTATTAATCGTTGATGATGGCTCAACTGATGAAAGCTTCAAATTAGTAGAAAACTTTAGCAAAAAAGATTGTAGAATTCACCTATTTAGAAACAGTGGAAACGGAATTATTGAAGCACTTAGATTAGCATTTAATAAAAGTAAAGGTGATTTTATAACGAGAATGGATAGTGATGATGTAATGTCTCAAAATAAATTAGAAGTATTAAGCAATAACCTGACGAAGCATGGCAAACAGAATGTAGCTATTGGATTAGTTAACTATTTTTCTAAAACAGGAATTGGTGATGGGTATTCAAAATATGAAAAGTGGATAAACCATTTAACTATTCATGGTTCAAATTATTCTGAAATTTATAAAGAATGTGTTATTCCTTCTCCTTGTTGGATGGTACATCGCAAAGATTTAGTTGATGCAGATGCATTTAATCCTAACCTTTATCCCGAAGATTACGACCTTGCATTCAGGTTTTACGAGAAGGGCTATACTTGTATTCCTTGCTCCATCGTTTTACATCAATGGAGGGATTATTCTACAAGAGCTTCAAGAACCGATCCTCACTATGCACATAACAATTTATTAGATATTAAACTGCACTATTTTTTAAAGTTGGATTATAACAAGAAAAGACCATTAACAATTTGGGGAGCTGGAGATAAGGGAAAAACAATAGCCAAAGCGTTGAAAGAAAGAGAAATTCCATTTCATTGGATTTGTGATAATCCAAATAAAATTGGGCGTGACATTTATGGACAAGAACTTAAATCTTTCCGTTTTTTAAAGCAGATTAAAAATCCTCAAAGTATTATAACCGTTGCCAATACACAAGCTCAAAGACAAATTAGAAGCTATCTTAAAAATTTAAATCTTCAATCTATGAGGGATTATTTTTTCTTCTGTTAATAAATTAGAAGCTAAACGTTAAATTTCTCAAAATGATAAGGAGTATATCACGTTTCATTTTCTATATTTGACAAATCATTTAAAGAAATGCAGTTTAAACACCCAGAACTTCTTTACGCTTTACTCCTCCTCATCATACCTATTATAATTCACTTATTTCAGTTACGCCGATTTCAAAAAGTTGAATTCACAAATGTTCAATTTTTAAAAAAAGTGACTTTACAAACCCGAAAGAGTTCGCAACTTAAAAAATGGATCACATTACTAACACGTTTATTATTACTGGCAGCAATTATCATTGCATTTGCACAACCATATTGGTCTAAATTAAAAAGTATAGACACTAATAGAGAAACTGTTATTTATCTTGATAATTCTTTTAGTATGCAAGCCAAAGGCAATAAAGGAGAGCTTTTAAAGAGAGCTATTCAAGATATTATTAGTGCATTGAATGATGATGATGAGATTACAATTTTTACTAATAATAGCACTATAAAGAATGCTACAAAAAAAACTGTAAAAGATGAATTATTAAAATTAGATTATAGTTCAAATCAGTTAGATTATGATGCGGCAATTTTAAAAGGAAAACAATTTTTTAGTAAAGAAACTTCTGCTATAAGAAATTTAGTTTTACTTTCCGATTTTCAACAAAAAAAGAAAGATTTTATAATTGCTCCAGATAGCCTGGTACATTTAAGCTTAGTACAACTACAACCTGTCAACACTAACAATATTAGTGTTGACAGTATTTATGTGTCTAAAACAAACGCAAGCAATTTAGAGCTTACTGTACTTTTAAAACCACAAAGTGAAATTATAGATGATGTCTCGATTTCATTGTTTAACAATGATAAGCTTATTGCTAAAACTACTGCCAATAGCGATAGCAATTTAAAAGGTACATTTACAATCCCAAACAATAATGTAATTAATGGCAAACTAACTATTGAAGATTCCAATCTACAGTTTGATAACACATTATTCTTTAATATAAACCAACGTCAAAAAATAAATGTTTTATCAATAAATTCGGCAGAGGATAATTACTTAAAACGTGTTTTTACAAATGATGAATTTAACTACAAAGAAACTGTTCTTAATGAGTTAAATTTTAATGAAATTGAGCAGCAAAATTTAATTATATTGAATGAATTAGACAATCTCCCACTTGCACTCATAAATGCCTTAAATACTTTTACAAATAACGGCGGTTTCATATTAATTATCCCTTCAATAAATATAACAATATCGTCTTATAATCAGTTGTTTACAAATTATAAAAATATTCAATTCAATTCTATAAGTGTTACAGAAAAAAAAATAACAAAAATAAACTATTCTCATCCTGTTTTTAATGATGTATTCGATAAGAAGGTTTCTAATTTTCAGTACCCAAAAGTAAATACATTTTATAATATAAAAACAAGTCGCAGTTCAATTCTTCAGTTAGAAAACGAAAGCCCTTTTTTAGTTCAAAGTGACGGTTTGTTTGTATTCTCATCTGCATTAAACACAAGAAATTCTAATTTTACAAGCTCACCTCTTATTGTACCAACACTTTACAATATTGGCAGGCAGAGTTTGCAGTTACCAAAACTATACTATACAATTGGCGTAAGAAACACTTTTGATGTTAATATTACAATGCAACAAGATGATATTTTAAAGCTTAAGTCCAGTGCAATGGAAATTATTCCACAACAACGCACTTATAGTAACAAAGTAACAGTTACCACAAACGAATCGCCAAAAATTGCTGCAACTTATACCATTGCTAATAAAGAGGAAGCAATAGAGTTTATTAGCTATAATTATAATAGAGGCGAAAGCAGCTTGAGTTATATAAATCTCACGGCAATGAAGCCGGCAACAATCAGGGAAAGTATACCACAACTTTTTAATGATATAAAAAGTGAGACAAATGTTAACGAGCTATGGAAATGGTTTGTTATTTTTGCATTAGTGTTATTACTTACAGAAATGCTCATCTTAAAATATTTTAAATGAACGTACTCATAAAATCGGCTACAATTATTGACCCGAAAAGTGACTTCCATAATAAAAAAGTTGATGTTTTAGTTGAAAAAGGTATTATTTCTAACATTGCAAATCGCATTAAAAATTCAAAAAAATATAATGAGATTCATTTAGATAACTTACACATTTCTCAAGGTTGGTTTGATAGTAGTGTGAGTTTTGGAGAACCTGGTTTTGAAGAACGGGAAACTATAAGTAATGGATTAAAAACAGCGGCTAGTTCAGGGTTTACATCTGTTACTGTTAATGCAAATACAAATCCGGTTATAAGTACAAATACTGACGTTTCATTTTTAAAGTCTAAAGCAGATAAGCATGCTGTAGATTTGTATCCTATTGGAGCATTAACAAAGCAAAGTAAAGGAGCGCACCTTGCAGAGCTTTTCGATATGCACAATGCTGGAGCTGTTGCTTTTGGCGATTACAAAAAACCTGTTTGTAACCCGAATTTAATGAAAATCGCTTTACAATATGCCATTAACTTTGGTGGTTTAGTATGTTCTTTTCCACAGGAAGAAAATATTGCAGGACATGGTGTAATGAATGAAAATATAACAAGTACTAAAGTTGGTTTAAAAGGTATTCCTGCCTTGGCAGAAGAATTACAAGTTGCACGAGATTTGTTTTTATTAGAATATACTGGCGGAAAACTGCATATCCCAACTATTTCAACAGCAAAATCAGTAGAATTAATAAGAAACGCTAAAAAGAATAAACTCGATGTAAGCTGTAGTGTTGCAATACATAATCTCATTTTTACAGACGAAAAACTTAACAGTTTCGATACAAATTTTAAAGTCTCTCCTCCTCTACGCACACAAGAGGATATTGTTGCTTTAATCACTGGACTTAAAGATGGTACAATAGATATGGTTACAAGCGACCATAATCCATTAGATATTGAACTTAAAAAAGTTGAGTTTGACTATGCCGCCTTTGGAACAATAGGTTTAGAATCTGCATTTGGTGTACTTAACAGTATTCTTACAACTAAGTCTTCTGTAAATTTACTCACAAAAGGAAAAGAAAGATTTGGTATTAAAACTTCTCCAATAAATATTGGTAATAAACTGAATATCACCTTATTTAATCCTGATATTACATATGTTTTTTCTACAAAGGACATTATTTCTAAATCCAAAAACACTATTTTTGATGCATATACCTTAAAAGGGAAACCATACGGCATCATATCTAATGATAAAATAATTTTAAGATAACCAACAATGACTGAAGAAAATATAGAGAAAGGAAAAACAATAGCAATTATAAGTTATTTAACTATTTTTGGTACTATTATTGCCTTTTATATGAACAATGAAACTAAAAACAAATTTGCAAGTTTTCATATTCGTCAATCATTAGGTTTATGGTTAACTTTTTTTATTTTGGGCTATCTCATTGGAAACTTTAATAGTTGGCCAATCACATTTGCATTTTGGATATTTTTTGGCGTATTATTTATTTATGGTTTTATTACTGCTGTAACTGGAAAAGCTTATTCATTACCCTTAGTTGGAAATTTTTATCAAAAAATATTCGCTGGTATAGGTAAATAATGAATTCTAAAAATCTTTCACTTTATCACATAGTTAGAGAATCGAGTATAAAAGACGGTAAAGCACCGTTGCTAATTATGCTACACGGTTATGGCAGCGACGAAAATGATTTATTTTCTTTTGCTTCAGAATTACCTGAAGAATTATTTATTCTTTCGGTAAGAGCTCCATATACAATGCTCCCCTTTGGGAATGCTTGGTATGCTATTAATATTAATGCAGAACAAGGTAAATGGAACGATAACATACAAGCAAAAGAATCTTGTAATCTTATTGCTAAATTTATTGATGAAGCTTGTAACACTTATCCTGTAGATGCAAACAGAGTAACGCTATTAGGGTTTAGTCAAGGCACTATTTTAAGCTATGCTGTTGCTTTAACTTATCCAAAAAAAGTAAAGAACATTATTGCATTAAGTGGTTATATTAATAAAGATCTCTTGCCAGATAACCTTCATAATAACGATTATTCTAAATTAGATTTTTACTGCTCTCATGGTAGTGTAGATCAAGTAATTCCTATAGACTGGGCACGACAAACACCCAAATTTTTAGAATCTTTGAGTATAAATCACCAATACAACGAATTTCCTGTTGGACATGGAATTGCACCTCAAAATTTTTATGAATTAAGAGAATGGCTGAAGACTAGAATTTAATTTTTCGTCAATACATTACAATTATTCGTATTGAATTTTATTCTTATCGCTATAAAGTATTTTAATACTCTGCTTCCATTTTTATTTTCTCTATTGTTAGTTTTAAATTCTTCACACGACTACTGAATCATAAGCATTTACAAATTATGAAAAAAAAAGTCATTAAATGGGGATTTATTCTTCTAATTAGTGGATTAGCTATTGGTGGAAGTGTAGTACTCTATATGTTCAACCAACCACATAGAGATGTTCAGGCTTCAACTGCTGATTATGAAATGGAAGCCAAACAGCTTGTAAATGAATATTTAGCTGATGCTCAAATTTCAAACGATAAATATTTAGATGAAGAAGGTGAATCGAAAATTATTGTAGTAACGGGAACAATTTCAGAAATAAGCACAGACCTAAATTCTCAAAAGGTCATATTATTAAAAAATGAAGGTGAAGATGCTGGTGTGAGCTGTACATTATTACCAATTACAAATTCAGAAAAGATAGCTGTTGGAGATATTGTAACCATTAAAGGTGTTATTAGATCTGGTGCTGGTTACGATGAAGATCTTGGACTTTTTGAAGACGTCATTATGGAAAAATGCGATTTAATACATTAAACAATAATACAAACTAAACAATTAATCATTAAAAATTAAAAATTATGAAAAAGACAATTTTAAGTTTAGCAGTAGCCGGGATATTAGTTTTATCATCAGCATTTTCTACATTAGAAAACAAATTAGTAAGCAAATCAGGACATGTTAACTTTTTCTCGCATACAGCAGTTGAAGATATTAGTGCAGATAACTATAAATTAGTAAGCACTTTAGAAACAGAAACTGGTGAAATAGTATTTTCGGTACCTATGCAGAGTTTCGAATTTGAAAAAGCTTTAATGCAAAAGCATTTTAACAGTAAAAAATTTCTAGATACCAAAACTTTTCCAAAATCAAAATTTACAGGAAATATCACTAATCTTAATGAAATAGATTTTAGTGCAGATGGCACTTACACTGCTAATGTAAGTGGTGAACTTACCATACATGGTGTAACAAAAGCAATTGCAGAAAGTGCAACTATTACTGTAGAGGGTGCTAAAGTAATTGTAGACGTAGAATTAAGTATAACATTAGCAGACTATAATATTGCTTTTAAAAAGGGTAAACCTTCAACAAATATTGCTAAAACAATAGATGCAAAAGTAAAAGCTGAATTTAAATAAAATAAAATAACTATTTATAAAATTCTTAATTATCGCTAAACCCTAAGGCGAGTCTTAAAAAAAGACTCGCCTTTTCTTTTTAAATTTTAATACTGAGGAGGATACATAAAATATTCCACAAGTTTAAATTTTAATTCCTGCTTACCAGTAATCTCGTAAGTTAAGAACATTTCTCCCCAAAACTTACCGTCAGAGAAATCAGCTATGATCCATTTATGATTCAAAAGCCTAATTTTATTAATTAATATTTTTCCTTCAGTCATTGATGCAAAAGGCACTATTGGATGATCATCACCATTATAATCATTTAGCTTATATAACTCATCCTTTATAAAAGGAATTAACTCCGAAGTATTATAACCATCACGCTCAAAATAACTTAATGCATCATCATTATTCTCTATATTAAAGTATAAAAGATCTAAGTTTTCATCTTCCAGAGTCATAATGGAATCTTTATAAGCATTTACCCTTTCTTGTGTTCTTTCAATCTTTTTTTCATAGGTTTCTAATATGCTTTT
>JAGLKH010000480.1 GCA_023141985.1 Flavobacteriaceae bacterium
TAAACAATACTGCCAACTGCTACTGAATACTGAACACTTAATGAGCGGCATCTACATACATATCCCCTTTTGCAAACAAGCCTGTTACTATTGCGACTTTCATTTTTCTACCTCCTTAAAAAAGAAAGATGAACTTATTCGAGCTTTAGTAAAAGAATTAGAATTGCGACAAGGAGAATTACATAAGCAATCTATAGAAACCATATATTTTGGTGGAGGAACACCTTCATTATTAACTAATGATGAATTACGATTGTTAATTGATTCGGTTTACAAATATTATAATGTGATTGATAATCCGGAAATTACTCTAGAAGCCAATCCAGACGATTTATCAAAAAAACGAATTAACGAATTAACAGATACACAAATAAACAGATTAAGCATAGGTATTCAATCCTTTTTTGATGATGATTTGCAAAGTATGAATCGTGCTCACTCTTCTCAAGAAGCTAAGAATTGTTTACAGGAAGCAATAAAACACTTCGATAATATTACTATCGATTTAATTTATGGGATTCCAAATATGAGTATTGAAAAATGGAATGAAAACTTACAAATAGCTTTTAGTTTAGGTGTAAATCATATTTCGAGTTATGCTTTAACAGTAGAGCCAAGAACAGCTTTAGCATCATTTATAAAAAGAGGAACTTACCTGCCTGTTGATGATGATTTGGCATTACAACATTTTAATCATTTAGTGGCTGAAACTAAAAAGCAGGGTTTTATACATTACGAAATTTCCAATTTTGGAAAGCCAAATTATTTCTCAAAACACAATACAAGCTATTGGCAAGGAAAGCCCTATTTGGGTATTGGCCCTTCTGCACATTCATTTAATGGAAAGCAACGTAGTTGGAATATTTCAAACAATACAAGGTATATAAAAAGCATCCTAAACAATAAATTACCAAATGAAATAGAAACCCTATCCAAAAAAGATCAATTCAACGAATACATAATGACAGGCTTACGAACCATTTGGGGAATTTCTTTAGAAAAAATTGAAACGGATTTCGGATTAAAATATAAATCACATTTACTGGCTTCAGCTAAAAAGTTCGTTGATCAAGGATTACTTATAGAAGACTGTCATGCTGAGCGCAGTCGAAGCATCTTAAAAACTACTCAAAAAGGGCAATTTTTAGTTGACGGAATTGCATCAGACTTATTTATGATTTGATTATATTTGAATATGATCGCAACCATTCAATACAATTCGAAAAAATACCAAATAAATTTAAAACAACCCATTGATATTTCCATTCCGTTACGAGGTGCCAGAGACAATGTTAATGCATGGTATGTTGGAAAGCCAAAAATTACACCTGTAAGTAAAGGGGATTGGATAGGTGAAGTTAAAAAAGGCGCTTCAGTTAATTTTAACAGGATAAGATTTAATCCTCACGCTCATGGCACTCATACTGAATGCGTTGGGCATATTACTGAAGAATTTCATTCGATAAACAAAAATTTAAAACAATTTTTCTTTTTAGCTGAACTCATAACGGTTGCTCCTGAAAAGCTTGATGATGATTTTGTGATTTCAAAAAAGCAATTGCATTTTGCTTTAGGCAATAAAAAACGAGATGCTGTTATTATTCGTACTCTACCAAATACAAAGGAAAAATTGTCTAAACATTATTCCAATACTAATCCTCCTTATTTACTTGAAGAAGCGGCTATTTATTTGAGGAATATAGGTGTTAAGCATTTATTAATTGATTTGCCAAGTGTCGACAGAGAGAAAGATGAAGGCAGACTATTGGCCCATAATGCATTTTGGAATACTAAAGGCAAAGTAAGATTTGATGCTACAATTACCGAATTTATATTTGTTCGAAATAAAACTAAAGATGGCACTTATTTTTTAAATATTCAGATAGCCCCTTTTGAAAACGATGCGTCACCAAGTAAACCAATTTTATATGAAACGAGCATGTAAAATTTTT
>JAGLKH010000481.1 GCA_023141985.1 Flavobacteriaceae bacterium
GAATATGGCTAATATAGTAAAAAATATATAAAAGTTCCGGAATATTGTTACTTTTTTAATTATTTGAGAGCATTAATCCTTTAATCCTTATTTTTTTGTTTGTTATAGATTAATTTCTCTTAAAAAAAGACTTCTCTTTATTTTTGGGTAGAAAAGCTCCTTAATTACTTTTAATCATGACCTATTTCTTAATATTTAATACTATTGGAAGGTGTATTTAATGAAGAAGTTTTAAAAACTTTTGGTAAAAGAATAAAGGCTATTCGTTTACAAAAAAAATTACGACAAAATGAAATTGCACGACGCTGTGGTTTCCACAAGAGTGGCTACAACAGTATAGAGGCTGGTATAAGAAACATCTCTCTTGTAACTCTGTACAAAATTGCCTTTGCATTAGAAGAGCCTGTTTCGAGCTTTTTTACTGACGACACTTTTAGAGAGTTGTTTAAACAGTACCAACACTCGTTTAAGAAAATAGATGAGGAGGAAAAAAAGATATAATTGTAGTAGTACTGATATTTATTTTCTTCCAAAATCGGCAGGTATTTCTCCCCAGGCTTTGGTTTCCCATTGTGAGCGTTGTTGTTTTATAAAAGACCACTTGGCTTGTTTGGCGGTTGTAAGTTCGTAATCGTAAGTTTCAAACTCGGCTTTGGCTACTAATATCTACTTTTATAACAGGTAGGCATGCTAAAAAAACAATAAGCACTAAAACAACGATTAAATATATTGAGATGCTTTTGGTTTTGTTCTTGCCAAGTAAGTTTTCTATATTATGGATGGGGTCTGAACTGAAGTTCATCTATCTTATTATATAAAGAAAAAGAAAGTTGTCAAGGCATTTAATAACTTTTAGAGTTAGATTGTAATTAAAAGTTAATGTTGTGTTTGTTTTGATTTTTTGTTATAGTGAAATAATACTAATGCAATAACAAATAGTTGAGCAATTATTGATAAAACAGACCCTTCAAAACCAAAATCGCCTCCATTTAAAATGTTCTTTTCGGTTATTTGAAATTCAATAAGCGAGTAAAAATCTTGCCCACTCACATTAAATCCAAACAGTGTTTGAAAGAAATTCCAGCTAAAATGTAAGGCAATAGGAAACCATAAATTTTTGGTATATATATAAGAAACTCCTAATAACATACCTGCCAAAAACAAATCTAAATAGCTGAACCAATCCATATTTGGGTTAAAACCATGCATTAATGCAAATAATAAAGAAGAAACAATAAGAGCGATATACTTATTAAAGGATAACATGAGGTTTCTTAATACATAGCCTCTAAATAATACTTCTTCTACAATTGACACAATACTAAATATTAAAACGGATATTAATATTTCTTTGATGCTATAAACTATGGTATGATATTCTATTTCTTCAAGAACCATCAATGCTAAATAACCAACAGCCATGATAAGCAGCCCAATTAAAATGCCTAAAGCAATATTGTTTAACCTGTTTTTAATTTGAAATCCAAGAGTTATAAATTTTTCTTTATCTACCCATTTAATAAAACCCCATAACAAAACAAATGTTCCAATAAGATCAAATATTGATACTATTAAATATTGTTCTGAAGTTTTAGGACTATCAATTGTCGTATAATCTACACCTGCGATAATCATCCCAATAAACTGAAAAATCCCTACTATAATAAAATAAGGAATAATTAGGATTAAAATCCTGTGCCAACCCTTTAAAGTTGAATTATTGGTGTCCATTTTAGTTGTTTATCAAATTAATGAGAAAAATAAATTTATAAGTCAAGAAGAATATTTTCTTTCGATAATATTTTTAATTAGTAAGGTAATGGAACCACTAATGAGTCCTGCAACAATATCTTTCCAGTCAAAAACGCCGTAAACTTTAAAAACGCCAAACAATTCCCAAAGTAAGGCATAGATAATTGTTGCAATGATTATATGTTGGTTTTTCTCTTTGTTTGTATAATTTTTCAACGACCAAACAATACAACAGAATGCAATAACTGAAAATAAACTTCCAATTATATCAGCAAATCCAAAGTCATTAATTTCATGTTTATAAATATATGGTCTATATAGAAAAGACAATAACAAGCTTATACTTATGGTAATAATTCCTATTCTCAAATACACCTTTTGCTTTTTTAATAAAAATTCCAAAAAAATCATATTCCAAAATAAAATCCACTGCTAGTTAAAAAATCAAACAGTGAATTTTATTAAATTATTAGTATAAACTATTTAGCACCACCAGCACTACCGTTAGCTAATAGCCATGCACCATAACCCTCTACATCATGAGTATATACATATTTAACAGCATCATATATTGCTCCTCCAATTATAGCTCCTAAAACAAAATCATCCCAACCAAAAAGACCACCATCAATACTAATTTTTTCCTTTGCATTCATTTCCTGAACGCCTAAATTTGTTAAA
>JAGLKH010000482.1 GCA_023141985.1 Flavobacteriaceae bacterium
TAGATCCCTCTTCTAAGGAAAAGACACTCACTGTACAAAAATTATACTCAAGTAAAGAATTTTATGGCTCTGTGTCACACAGTGGAAAACATATAACATTCACCGATTGGAGTGATGCCAATTTATATTATATTGATATTTTGACTAAAGAAAGGAAACCCGTTACCACAATTGGAACTTGGGAAAAACCTATAAAATATGCCGATTATTCAATTTGGTCAGCAGATGATAAAAAAATTGCCTATGGATGGTATGATCAATCTATAGCCGCTCAGGGATATCAACTAAAAATTTGGAATAAGGAAAACAAAAAAACGGAAACAGTTTTAAAATTAGAGAACTCTTTTGTTTGGCCGGTAGAATGGACGAAAGATGGCACTATAATATTAACCACTGGTGGCAACAAAGATTCTACGGAAGTTGGATTATTAAATCTTAATACCAAAAAGTATAAAATCTTTAAAAAGTTTAAACGTAATAATGTTGCTGGACATGGAGATTTTCCAACAATTTCACCTGATGGGAAATATATACTTTTTGTTAAATTAGTTTCTCAGGGAAATCATGATATTTTTATTATTTCCACAGAGAGTGGCAAAGAAAATGCAATTTTGAATCATTCAGCAAATGAATGGGGCATCAAATGGCTAAATGATGGTAAAAGTTTCCTATTCTCTAGTGATCGTTCAGGTAATCCTGCACTTTATAAAATGCTAGTTAAAGATGGTAAAGCCTCAGGAGAACCAGTATTAGTGTATGAAGGAATAAACAAAAGTTATATACCTCAAGTAATTTCAAACAACCAATTGATTTACAGCAATTCAACTAATTATTCTGATATTTATTTGACCGATGTTAATCCGGTAGATGGAACTGTTTCAAATCATTCTGTTTTAATTGAAGAGTCACAGAACTTATTTCATCCTGAATGGTCTAATGATGGAAAAAAAATAGCATTCATCAAAACAAATCCTAATATAAAAGGAGATCAACTATTAATCAGAAATATAGAAACCGGGAAAGAGAAAACTTTTAATATTGGAGTTAATATTGAAAAAATGGGTTCAAACCCCAGATGGTCTCAAGATGATAAATCTATAATAATGGAACATCAGCAAGGTGGTGGTTTTAATTTAGCCATTGTAGATATTGAAAAAGAGACGGTTAAGTTGTTAGATAACATTGGACGGCCAGCAATATTTGGTCCAAATAATACAATTATTGTTGGTAAACATTATGATCCTTATATCATCAGAATGAATTTAAGTACACATAAAACGGATACCATCATTACAGGAGAGAAAGTTACTAGTTATCAAGAATTAAAAGTTTCTCCAAACCAAAAATATCTTTCCTTTTTTGAAGGCATGATGAAATTTACTTCTCAAAAAAAACTTTGGATCCTAAATTTAGAAACCCAAAAATCTAAAATTATTTGGGATGCTGGCGAAAATTATGAATTTGTGAGAAGACAAATTAACTGGTTGTCAGATAGCGAGAATTTAATTGTCATACTTGCAAAATTAGATAAGAATGGTAAAACAGCTAGTATGCAGCCCTACAAAGTCAATATTAAAACAAAAGAGAAAAAGATTTTTGGTCCTGAAATTTCAGATCCTAATGATTTTCATTTTTTTGATATAAATACAAAAGGAGATAAAATGGTGTATAAAAAGGGAAAAGAGATCAATAATGTTTGGCTGTTAAAATTGTAAAAATTAATGCTTTCAAAATAATCAATGTGATAAAATATTTTGCCAGAAGTTCAAAACTGATTATCATTTATATACTCACTGTAATTGTTTCAGGAAGCATACTCACCTATTTGAGCATTAATAATATCTCAAACTTTGAGGAGCTGACTGAAAAGAGAATAACAGAAGAAGAAAAGACTTTTATTGAGAATTATAGGTTGCAGTTTCAGGGAACATTGGAAAATTTAGTAAAAGCTCTTGAAAAAAGTATCCAATCAGATTCACTTACTTCTATAGAAAAAGATTTACAACTAGAAAATGAACTTATTAATGATTATTTAATTATGAATAAAAATGGGGCACTGATCAAGCCCCATTTTGTTCAAAATACTTTTAGATCGAACAAAAGCAATACCTCTCTATCCTTTTCACAAAAATTTCAGCTAGCAGAGAATTATGAATTCGTTCAGAAAGATTATAAGAACGCTGAAAAACAGTATCTAAGTACTTTAAAATTTACTACATCCAAATCCGACTCGGCAAAAATTTACAATGCAGTGGCGCGATTGCATGTTAAAACCGGTGATCAAAAACAAGCATTGGAATTGTACAAACAAATTATTACGAGATTAAGTTTCACAGTAAATGACTTTGGAATTCCATATGCTTATTTTTCTTTAGATCAGCTTTTAAAATTAACGGATAAAAGCTTAAAAAAAGAGAGAGAAGAAGTATTGATTACGTTTCTCAACGGATTGCTGAACAATAATATTCCGTATAACAATTCAACAACTGATCTGATTGTTTCTATACAGAATAAAATCGCTCAAATTGAAAATAAAGAGACCCAAGAGCTAGTCCAGTCATTATGTTTTAGCATTAATGAAAAAATTGCTACTATTTTTGATTATAATGAATCAATGCGAGCAATTATTAAGGATGAACAAACAGAACCTTCTCTTCGATTAAAACATTTTTTCGTGATTGTTAATGAAAATAGTAATGATGAAATTATGCTATTGCAACAATCGGATGAAAAATCAATTGGTTTTACAGTTCTCTTAGAAAACCTGGACAGCCTTGTTTTAGAAAATATAAAACTCATACAGAGCAAATTTGAATATGATATTCAAATTGTAAATACTGGTTTAAATGGTTCTTTTTTTGAAAAGGAGTTGATTATTCAAAACAACTTTTCTCCTTTCTTCAGAGATAAGTTGATACAAGTTAAATTGAAGAATCCAAATACTGTCGGTGAGTATGTTTTTAAAAGAAAAATTGCAACAGCTATCGGCTTGTTTTTATTATTGGCAGCTATGCTAATAGGTTTATTTACCCTTATTCAGTATGTAAACAGGAATAAGCACATGGAAAGGTTGAGGGCTGATTTTGTTTCTAATGTAACACATGAACTCAAAACACCTCTCACCTCTATAAATATGTTTGCAGAGTCCATTTTATTAGGTAGGGTAAAATCTGAAAAAGACTTAAAAAAATATTCCAATATTATTGTTAA
>JAGLKH010000483.1 GCA_023141985.1 Flavobacteriaceae bacterium
AGCTTTTATATCTCCTTGAATTGTTATATCTGACTTGTCCCAAATTTTTGCCCAAGCTTGTTTTTGTAATTCAAGAAAATTATTAAATCCAAGAGTCGAAGCTTTTAAAATCACCTCTTTTGAAGCTTTTATCAGGTTGGATTTTTCATGATTTAATGAAACTGTATAACCTCCATATTTTGTAAGTGTTAAAGTGTCTCCTTGTTTTACTTCATTTTTATATTGAAATTCAATATAATTTAAATCATCATTTATATTTTTCTCTTGTTGTATTTTTTCTCCATCTAATGATAATTGTGTGAGCATTGCTGTACATACATGAAAGTTTGTTTTCATTGTACGAGATAATACAAATGCAGAATTATCTTGGTGAGTTACACTTAATGTATCCCAAAATTTATCTTCCCAATTGGTGTCTTCGTTGGTTATGCCTGCATCCAAATAAGGATGGAATTTAATTTCAGCTTCAGAATTTAAAGGTGTTACAGAATATTGAATTGCTCCTACCTCATCTATATCTAAACTTAAAAAACGAAGTACTTCAACTTTTACAGTTGTATTATTTTGAAGTGTTGCAGTAAAACTTCTTGATAACCAACCTTCTTTCATGTTAAGCTCTCTTCTAAAGTTTTGTATAGTCTTACACTTAAACAAATCTAAAGGCTCATTATTTATAAAAACATTTATTCCAATCCAATTAGGTGCATTTAAGACTTTGGCAAAATACTCGGGATAGCCATTTTTCCACCATCCTACTCTTGTTTTATCCGGATAATATACCCCAGCTATATAACTACCTTGAAAGGATGGTCCAGAATATTGTTCTTCAAAATTGGCGCGTTGTCCCATTGCTCCATTCCCAATACTGAAAATGCTCTCGGATGCTTTTACATTTTCGGCATCAAATCCTTCTTCAATTATTGACCAATTACCTGGTTTTATATAATTCTGATTCATTTAATTTCTCTCTTTCTGTCATTCCCTTGAAGAAGGGAATCTATTTTCACTTTCCTTTCTTCATTAATAAGGCTTAATAAAAACTCAGAATTGATTTCCGTAAAGTTTTTAAAAACATAGTCTGCCTCATTTAAAATCTCTTTATCTCCAATACCAATACTTATCATATTGGCAATATTTGCAGCTTTAATTCCTGCAATCGAATCTTCAAAAACAACACATTTCTCTGGTTGTACTTTAAGTGCATCAGCTGCATTTAAAAACACTTCAGGATCCGGTTTGGCTTTTGAAACATCATTGCCATCAATAATGGCATTAAACTTCTTGATTAGGTTTACTCTTTCTAAAATAGTTCTGGCATTTTTACTCGCCGATCCTAATGCAATACACTGTTTATTATCTATTAAAAAATTTAAAACTTGAGGTACATCTGATAAAATTTCTGACTCATCCATTTTAGATATATAACTTAAGTAATCATCATTTTTTTTACCCATGAGATCTGAAAATTCTTCTTTGGTTAAGATTTTATTTCCCCATTCAAGAATTTTTTCTAACGAATGTATTCTGCTAACCCCTTTTAATTGCTCGTTTTGTGCTTCAGAAAAATCTACACCAATACTATTAGCCAATTTTTTCCAAGCCAAATAATGGTACTTAGCTGTATCAACTATTACGCCATCAAGATCGAATATGAATCCCTTTTTAGTCATTTATTCTAGACTTGTTTATCATTCACCCTCAAGGAGAAAAGCCCTGCGACAATCATGGATACACCTCCAATTAATAAGGCATAAATAGGCTGGCTGTCAAAAAATTTAGAAATTAAAAATCCTAATATCGAAGCTGCTACCAGCTGCGGTATTACAATAAAAAAGTTAA
>JAGLKH010000484.1 GCA_023141985.1 Flavobacteriaceae bacterium
ATAAGCCAACTAACAATGAAAAAGTTGGATTAGGTTTATCATTCATTAATGATAAATTAGGATATGAAAACTTTGCATATATATATGGAGATTTCTCTTATACAATTCAAACTGGAGCAAATACAAAACTTGCTTTTGGCTTAAAAGCTGGTCTTACACATTATAGTCTTGATGAAGCATTATTAAGCGATCCGTCGATTGTAAATGATCCATTTTTCAATGATGTTTCAAATCGTTGGAGTCCAAACATTGGAACGGGTATATACTGGCATACTAATATATGGTATTTGAGCTTATCTATGCCTAGAATTCTAAATACTGATTATAATAAGGGAAGGCAAGGAAGTGTAGATTATGTAGCCCTTGAAAGAGTAAGTTATTATTTTACCGGAGGATATGTATTTGATATTAGTCAGAATACTAAATTTAAGCCTGCTTTTTTATTGAAAGCTACAAATGGTGCTCCATTATCTTATGATTTTACAGCTAATTTCTTATTTAATGAAAAATTCTGGTTAGGAGCCGCTTACAGAGTAAATGAATCTGCCGGAGCATTTGGCGCACTAATAGATTTCCAGGTTAGCAAGCAATTAAGATTAGGCTATGCATATGAACATCCTATTTCAGATATTAGACCATATTCTAGCGGTACACACGAAGTATTGTTAATGTTTGAAGTATTTAAAAATAAACGAATAAAATCTCCAAGATATTTCTAAAATATAACTACTATGAAAACTAAAGTTTTATTAATATTATTAGTCATTTTTAGCACTTTTTCTTTTGCCCAAAGAAAAGTTGCTGATAAATTCTTTAAAAACTTTGCTTACATAAAAGCAACTGAGTTATATAAGGAATCGGTAAAAAAAGGAAATGAAAGTGAACATGTGCTAACAAGATTAGGAGATTGTTATTATTTCAATTCTAAATCGGCTAAAGCAGCAGAATGGTATGGAAAAGCTGTAAATAAGTATCCAAATATTGATCCCGAATATATTTATAAGTATATACTAACTTTAAGAAGTATTGGAGATTATGAAAAGGCAAATATCTGGATTCAAAAATTTAATGAGATTCAACAAGACAGTAAAAAAGCTGGAGATTTTGTTATAATAGATGCTGAAGTATATGAAGAATTAGCTTCAACCGATGGTATTTATATTGAAACTACAAACCTTTCTATAAATAGCGAACATTCAGAATTTGGTGGATTTGAGTACAATGGTAAATTTTATTTTTCTTCAGCAAGAAAGAGAATAAATAATGCTTTAAATGAAGTCTATAAGTGGAATGATGAGCCTTTCTTAGATATATACCAAAGCGATATAACTACAACAAACGGTGAAAAGGTTTTAGGAAAACCGAAATCAATCTCACCAGATATTAATACCAAATTTCACGAAGCATCCATTGCTATTACTAACGATGGTAAAACTTTATACTATACAAGAAATAATCTAAGTAAAAGAAATAGACTTGATTCTGATAGAGAAGGAACTACACATTTAAAAATTTATAAAGCCTCTCTTATTGATGACAAATGGCAAAATATTGAAGAATTACCATTAAACGATAAACTCTACTCCTCTGGTCACCCAGCTTTAAGTCCTGATAATAAAACCTTATATTTTGTGTCAGATAGAGAAGGCGGTTATGGTTTAACAGATATTTATAAAGTAGATATTTTAGAAGATGGAACTTATGGAGAGCCTGAAAATTTAGGTGACAAAATTAATACTGAAGGAAAAGAAGTGTTCCCTTATGTAGATAGTAAAAACACACTTTATTTTTCTTCTGAAGGCTTCACAAATTTAGGATTGTTAGACATTTTTAAATCTAACATACTAAATGATTCATTAGCTAAAGTTGAGAACATTGGTGCTCCATTTAATAGTGGTGGAGATGATTTCTCATTTTTTATTAATAAAGATAATAATACCGGATATTTCTCTTCTAATAGTAGAGAAGATGGAATAGGTGGAGACGATATATATAGTTTTAATTCATTTAAATGTCAACAAATAATTAAAGGAATTGCAACTGACAGTTTAACATTAGAACCGCTACAATCGGTTAAAGTAGAATTAATTGATACAACCGGAAAAATTATTAATGAAGTTGAAACTAATGATAAAGGAGAATATTCATTTGAGGTAGATTGTAGCGAAAAATATACTATACGCGGGTCTAAACCAGACTATAAAGATGATCTAATAGAAGTAAATACTTCTGTTATTGATAGCTATGAAAACATAGCTGACTTATCATTAATTCCATTAATTATTGATGATAAAATAGTTATAAACCCAATCTTCTTCGATTTTGATAAATGGAATATTCGTGCAGATGCTAAGTATGAATTAGAAAACATCGTAGATGTTATGCGAGAGCATCCTACTATGGTTATTAAAATTGAATCTCACACAGATCGTAGAGGAACTGAGAGATACAATATGAAGCTATCGGACAGAAGAGCTAAATCTACCAGTGAATACTTACTATCGCGTGGTATAGATGCCTCTAGAATAGAAAGTGCCATTGGTTATGGAGAATCACAATTATTAATTGATTGTGGTAGAAAATGTACTGAAGAAGAACACCAGGAAAACAGAAGATCTTATTTCTATATTGTAAATCAATAGAATTAATACATAGCAGTTTTAAAACAGGCTTGTTCATTACGAATATGCCTGTTTTGGTTTAAAAATTATAAGTTGTGAGTGTTTACGAATGGGAAATCAGAAGCAATTAATTATATAACCTGAGTTCGACCTAAGGAATTTTTGCAGCTTTACAAGGTGTTGTACTCGTTTTTATTCTGTATAAATTGTTTTAAAGGACACTATCCCGTAAAGTGTGTAAGTAAAAAATATGAGGGTTTTACTTTTTAATTAAAGTTGAACCCTTTTTTCAAATATAGTTAAAAATTGATTAAGAATAATTCCCCAGTTTCTAATTGGCATCTTCCATTTTTTAGTAGCTTCTCTAACGGCTAAATAAACAGACTTCATCACAGCCTGATCTGTTGGAAAAGACAATTTATTTTTTGTGTATTTTCTGATTTTTCCATTTAGGTTTTCAATAAGATTAGTGGTGTATATAATTTTTCTAATTTCGACAGGAAATTCAAAGAAAACCGTCAACTCCTCCCAGTTATCTTCCCAACTTTTTACAGCATAAGAGTACTTGCTGTTCCATTTGTTTCCAAAGTCCTTTAAAGCAGCTTTTGCAGCCTGTTTGGTTGGTGCATCATAGATTTGCTTCATATCTTTAGTAAAGGCTTTTTTATCCTTCCAAACCACATATCTACAGGAGTTTCTAATTTGATGTACGACACAAATCTGAGTTTTAGATTCAGGAAACACATTTTTAATAGTATCGGTAAATCCATTTAAATTATCGGTAGCAGTAATCAAAATATCCTGTACTCCACGAGCCTTCATATCAGTGAGGACGCTCATCCAAAAAGCAGCAGATTCATTCTTGCCCAACCAAAGCCCAAGGACTTCTTTTTTACCGTCTCTCTTTAAGCCTACAGCAATGTATACGGTTTTATTGATAACCTTAGAGTTCTCACGCACCTTGAATACGATTCCATCCATCCAGACAATTAAATAAACCGATTCTAAAGGACGATTTTGCCAGGCTACTATATCATTGGTAATACGGTCAGTTATTCTTGATATAGTAGATGTTGAAACCTCAATATCATAGAGCTCACTTATCTGTGTTTCTATATCACTGTTGCTCATCCCTTTTGCATACAGAGAGACAATGATATTTTCAATCCCATCAACCATGCTCTTTCTCTTTGGGATAAGCATCGGATTAAAAGATGCTTCTCTGTCTCTGGGAACTTGGATTTGTGACTCACCATAACTGGTTTTAATCTTCTTTCTAGCATATCCATTACGGGTATTACTATTCTCAGATTTTTGATGCTTTTGATAGTCTAAATGACCATCTAACTCGCCTTCTAGGATTTTTTCTATCCCTCGCTTTTGTAATTGACTCAAAAAATTATTGAGCTCATCACCATTTTTAAATTGCTTTAAAAATTCATCGTTTAATAAATCTTCTTTCTTCATGTGTAAATAAAATTTAAAATTAATAAAAAAAATATCGGGGTTTTAAAACCCCGATATTTTCTATTTACACACTTAGTAGGATACTACCCTTATTTGATTGCCTTTTTTACAAGCTTC
>JAGLKH010000485.1 GCA_023141985.1 Flavobacteriaceae bacterium
ATAAGAGATGAAAGTTTAATGACCATGCCTCAAATGGTTACTTTGTTTTCTGTTGGAGGAAGGTCTGAAAGTCAATTGGGTGTAAAATTGGCTGCGGCAGTCGTTTTGGCATTACCGATTATGATCGCCTATGGATTTTTTCAAAAATACTTTATACAAAGTATGGCAAGTTCAGGAATTAAAGAATAAATATATAAATAAGATTAAAAAAACAAATGAAAGTAAAAAGATCAAACATACAGCTAAAAGCAAATTCTAAAAGAGTTATTATTAATTTTTTAGATTTAGGGGTTAACACAAATAATATAAGTAGAGTAAACCGATTAATTGATACTGTCTTGTCTATTCCCGAAAATGAATTAGATACACTTTATAAAAGGATTAAAAAAAGCTTTGAATTTCGGCATCGGAATTTTGAGCATTATTTAAAAATAAATTTTAATAAAGTGCAATCAGAACTTCTGGGTGATGTGAAAATTTCAGAAATTAGGAGTTTAATAATAGGAGCCTATTTTTCTAAAGAATATTCTGTACAAGCAGCAGCACTTTTTAATCCATCAATGGTAGCACATCCTGATCAAAACGGATTAAATGAAGGTGAAAAACGTTTTGTCTTAAGTTTAAGAGCTGTTGGTGAAGGACATATTTCTTCTATTGAATTTAGAAGCGGAATTGTTGATAAAGATGGAACGGTAAAGCTAGATGAAGAAACAGGATTTTTATCCTGTTCGGATAAAGAACTTTCTAAAGTTTATAGTAAAAATGGAATTATAAAAAACACAGCGATTCTCAAGGATTTTGATCAATCTATAATGGATGTTTTTGAAGAAAATTTCATCTATAATGACTACCTGGAAAAAGTGAAAGCAAATGCATTTTCAACTTTTGATAAAGCTACACAAGCAGAGCTATTTCATGTTTTAGACACAAACTATGATGTGGTAACAGATGAAAATGCACCAATTTGTGAGCGTGTAATTTTTCCGAATGCGTTAGGGGAATCTATGGGAATGGAAGATGTTCGTTTTGTGGCATTTACCGAAAATGGAAAAACACGATATATAGGAACGTATACCGCATATAATGGATATAAAATTTCTCCACAATTGATTATCACAGAAGATTTTGTCCATTTTAGAGCACGTTCTATGTACGGTGATGCTGTAAGTGATAAGGGAATGGCACTTTTTCCTGAAAAAATTGACGGGAAATATGTGATGATAGGCAGACAAGGGGGTGAAGATATTACGATTATGTATTCTGATAATTTATTTATTTGGGATGATTATGAGGTAATTTTGACTCCTGAAGATACCTGGAGTTATGTGCAATTAGGGAATTGTGGTTCGCCAATAAAAACAAAAGAAGGTTGGTTGTTAATTACGCATGCTGTAGGACCAATGCGAAGATATGTTTTAGGAGCTATTTTGCTTGACGTAAAGAATCCCTCTAAAATCATTAAAAAGCTTAACAAGCCCTTGTTGTCTCCAAATGGGGCAGAACGTGAAGGATATGTTCCTAATGTAGTTTATTCCTGTGGTTCTATGGAGCACAAAGGGAATTTAATAGTGCCTTATGCAATGTCTGATTCAGCTTCAACATTTGCTACTATTAATATTGAAGAGTTATTAAATGAAATGGATTTATATAAATCAGCAAAAAAAGCGAAACATGCTGTTTAAAAATAAAAAAAACATATTATACTTAATTGCAATTCTTTTAATCTTTATTTCATGTAATAAGACCAAAGAAACAAAATCTGCTTTGGCGGGCACCATTAATTTTGATCATTTTAATCATTTATATAAAGAGATTGATTTAAATGAAAAAAAAGTCGGAATTATTCATATTTATAGTGAGTATCCAGATTATAAATTTGAAATAGAACCAAAAGAAGGCTTTACTTGTGTAGATGATGTAGCCCGAGCAATAGTAATGTTGTCAAAACATTTAAAGACGAATGAAAAGGATGATGAGGCATTTAATAAATTAAAAAGACTTACAGAATTTGTTTTGCATATGCAACATACAAATGGATATTTTAATAATTTTATTTGGAATGATTTTTCTATTAACACAACCTATAAAACATCGGTAGCCGAACTTAATTGGTGGTCGTTTAGGGCTCTGTGGGCTTTAGAGTCAGCATACCCATTATTAGAAAAATCAAATACGGATTTAGCAAATAGAATTGTAGTTGCTTCAGATAAATTACTGGCTAATATTAAAAGAGATATTCCGATAACTAATTTACAAACAGAACTTATAGAGACCATAGAAGTACCAACTTGGCTTCCTCAAAAATATGCTTCAGACCAATCGGCATTATTAATTTTAGGCTTGCTAAAAAATTATGAAAGAACAGAAGATAGTGAAATTAAATTGTTGATAGACGCTTTGGCAAAAGGAATTATGATAATGCAAAAAGGAGATGCTAACAACTATCCTTATGGTGCTTTTATGAGCTGGCAAAATTTGTGGCATGCGTGGGGGAATAGCCAAGCTTACGCATTATTAAAAGCAGGGCAAAAATTTAATGATCAAACATATATAGATAGTGCGCTTAAGGAGATAAATAATTTTTACCCATACTTATTAGAAAATGGTTTCGCTGAAGCTTTTTGGATAAAAAAAACTGGAGAAAATAGTTATAGTGAAATTAAACGGAATTCATATCCTCAAATTGCATACGGTTTACGCCCTATGATATGGGCAGTAGCTGAAGCCTATCAGTATTCAAAAAAAGAAAAATATTTAAATCTCGCAAAAGAAATGGAATTGTGGTTGTATGG
>JAGLKH010000486.1 GCA_023141985.1 Flavobacteriaceae bacterium
TACCACGTTTTAAATCCATTGGATTGGCTCCAGCTGCAACATTTTTAAGGCCTTCTTTTACAATAGCTTGAGCTAAAACGGTTGCTGTGGTAGTTCCGTCTCCAGCGAGGTCGTTTGTTCTTGAAGCAACTTCTTTTACCATTTGTGCTCCCATGTTTTCGAGCTCATTTTCAAGTTCTACTTCTTTTGCAACTGTTACACCATCTTTAGTAACCTGTGGTGCACCAAACGATTTACTAATAATTACGTTTCTTCCTTTAGGTCCTAAAGTTACTTTTACTGCATTTGCTAATGCGTCTACACCACGTTTTAAACCGTCACGTGCTTCAACATCAAATTTTATATCTTTTGCCATTTTTATCTTTTTTTAAATGATGATTATACAATTGCAAGAATATCACTTTCTCGCATTATCAAATAGTCTTTACCTTCTAATTTTAATTCTGTACCAGCATATTTACCATACAAAACAGTATCTCCAACTTTTACAGTTATTGGGTCGTCTTTTGTGCCTTTTCCAACGGCAACAACATTTCCTTTTTGAGGTTTTTCTTTGGCATTATCTGGAATAATAATTCCTGAAGCTGTTTTAGTTTCAGCTTCTAGGGGTTCAATAAGAACTCTATCGGCTAATGGTTTAATGTTTAAGCCCATTTGTTATATGTTTTAATTAATTATTTAACGTTTTTGTATTATTCGAAAATTGTGCCAATTCGTTATCACTGACAAATTTTCATCTAAAAAAAAGACCAACGGTTGAGTTGATATTTTTAAAGTGTTCTATATTATAAAAATCTTATTGATTTGAATCGTTACTTACATCATTAATTTCAGGTGTAGCTGTATTGTCTAAAGGTTGTGCTTCTGGTAATGGTTGTTCTGTAGTTTCATTTTGATCTAATGCTTTAGATTCAACAGTTCCATTAGGACCACCAATGGCTACATTAGATAGTAAAATTAAAGCTAACAATAAGGTAGCTAAAGCCCAGGTGCTTTTATCTAAAAAGTCTGATGTTTTTTTAACACCACCTAATTGTTGTGTTCCACCACCTCCAAAAGACGAAGATAATCCTCCTCCTTTTGGGTTTTGTACCATAATTACTACTACTAATAAAAAGGCGACTATAACGATTAGAATTAAAAATATTGAAAACGTACTCATTATTATATATTATTTTGTTCTTGTAATTGTTTTATTGCTTTAATTTGGTCTGCAAAGAAACCACTTTTTTCTGGATATTTCAAACTTAAAATCTTGTAAGATTGAATGGCACTTTTATAATTTTTTTGCTCAAGATAGATCCTCGCTAAAGTTTCAGTCATTAAAGTTTCAGGTTGTAGCATTTGTGCATTAGCAATATTAAATGTAGTTCCTTCTTTATTTACAGGGTTAATTTTAGGTTTAGCGGTTATAAATTTGTCAATAAGTTCAAACTTTTTTGTTTTTGCTTTATTTTGATGAACTTCTTCATGAATCTTATTTTCTTCCCTATTAATTGGTTTAAAGCTTGTAATTTTTAACCATTCGCTAAAGGAATGCACTTCGTTTTTATCGAAAGTAAGCGGTTTGCCAATTTCTAACTTTTCTTCTGGAGTTTGTTCAATTTTCGAAGGATCAACTTCAATAATTTCTTCTATTGGCGAAATGTTATTATCTGCTGCTTTAGCTTCAAATAATTCTGGGTCTAAAATAGGTTCGGTATCTTTTATATGTTGTCTTAAAGCATCATCTATAATTACACTTTTATGAATTGAAATGTCTTCAATGTCTTTGACTTCGATATCTTTTAAATGTTCGATGTTATGCTTAATATGTTTCGAGATTTCGTTTTGTAAAAATTCTTTGGAAGTAATAAAATCGAATAAAATACTCCTGTCAGTAGTGTATGCTGCAGTAATTTTTAACTCTTGATTGTACTTAAAACTGTCTTTGTTTTTGAGTCCTTTTAAATATAAAGCTCTTGCAGATTGAAAATAAGGAAACTCATTAACAATAGATTTTATGGCATGTGTTTGTTGCGCATTTATAGTTTGCGGTTGCTGTAATAAAGATGTAAAATCTGTTGTATTCATTTGTCCCTTTTGTCCTTTGGACATTTTCCCCTAAGGGGAAATTATATTAGCAATTCGGTTTATAATATGTTCAAAAATAAAAATTTAAAAGCCATATTTCTTAATTCAAGTATAAATTTCTCTCCCTATGGGAGAGATGTCTCATAGAGACAGAGTGGGCTTTACCACTTCGCAAGTGAAGCATTAAATATGTCTTGAGTAATGCGTTCAAATATTTCTTCAATAGCTGTATCTTTCTGGCTTCCTACAAGTTGAGCACTTCCTGCATAATCAAAATAGAATGAAAAGCTTTGTTCAAATTCTGCTTCGTCATCATTTTTATCAAAAAAACGAACTTTTACACTTATGGTTAATCTGTTTTGTGCAGCTGTATTGTTTGCCGTTGCTGTTGTTGGTGAAATTCGATATTCAGTAATTTCTCCTTCATAAACCAAGTCTCCATTAGATTTTACAAGATCTAAACTGGTTTGATTTAATAATAAATCTTGTAATGCTAATGTAAAATCTCTATCTAAACCGGGTTCTATTAAACGTGCATTATTTTGAAAATAATTGACCTGAAAAGTTTTGGTTTCAGAAGAAATTGATGCTCCGGTAAACGAATAGTTGCCACACCCTAAAATGGTTATTGCAGTTATTAAAGTGATGATATATTTAAAATAGGTCATATTAACTTTTGTAAATAACGATTTATTAAAGATCAAATTGTTTAATTTTTCTATAAAGGGTACGCTCACTAATACCAAGTTCGGCAGCTGCTAATTTACGTTTTCCTTTATGACGCTCAAGAGATTTTTTTATCAATTCTAATTCTTTGTCGTGGAGCGATAAGGTTTCCTCTTCTTCAATATCTTCAACGAAACTGTATTTGTCTTGATTGTTTTCAATTATTTCAACAGGAGAATCGTTTTGTTGCTTAAGGGATAATACTTCCGTATCACTCTTAACATCGTCCTCTTTATCTTCTTCTCTATATATTTTTCGGATTAAACCTTCATTGTTTTTTTGTACATCTTGAGTGTTTCCACTTTGCATAAGCTCCATAGTGAGCTTTTTTAAATCGTTAAGGTCTCTCTTCATATCGAACAATATTTTATATAATATTTCACGTTCGTTACTAAAATCGCTTTCTGATTTTAAATTATTTATTACAGCAGGTAAATTGTGTCCAATATCTGGCAAATAATGCCTTAAAGTATCTGCAGTTATGATTCGATCATGTTCTAATACCGAAATTTGTTCGGCAACATTACGTAATTGCCTAATGTTTCCGCTCCATCTATACTTAAGAAGTAGGTTAGTAGCATTATCATTTAATCTAATGGTCGGCATTTTGTATTTAAGCGCAAAATCGCTTGCGAATTTTCTAAAAAGTAAATGAATATCTTCTTTTCTTTCACGCAAAGGCGGAAGATTAATTTCTACTGTACTTAAACGATAATAGAGATCTTCTCTAAATTTTTCTTTTCTAATAGCATCAAACAGGTTGGTATTTGTAGCTGCTACGATGCGTACATCTGTTTGTTGTACTTTACTGGAACCTACTTTAATAAATTCTCCGTTTTCTAAGACCCGTAATAAACGTACTTGGGTGGTTAGTGGTAACTCTCCAACTTCATCTAAAAAAATGGTTCCCCCATCGGCAACTTCAAAATAACCACTACGTGTTTGCGTGGCTCCTGTAAATGCGCCTTTTTCGTGGCCAAACAATT
>JAGLKH010000487.1 GCA_023141985.1 Flavobacteriaceae bacterium
CGAAGAGCGACCTTACCCATAATATCCATTAATAATGAATTGTGATCTACTGCTAAATTTGATTCTTCATAAATAGGTGCCAACTCAAACTGATTTGGTGCAACTTCGTTATGTCGTGTTTTTACTGGAATACCCAAAAGCATACATTCGGTTTCCAGATCGCGCATAAAGTTTAATGCTCTATTTGGAATCGACCCAAAATAATGATCATCTAATTGTTGCCCTTTAGCTGGAGAATGCCCTAAAAGTGTTCTCCCTGTTAAGGTAATGTCTGGTCTTGATAAAGCCAAAGCACTATCAATTAAAAAGTATTCTTGCTCCCATCCAAGAGATGAAGTCACTTTTTTTACATTTTTATCAAAGTATTTACATACTGCAGTCGCTGCATCATCAACAGCATGAAGTGCTCTTAATAAAGGTGTTTTATTATCTAAGGCCTCACCTGTATAAGCTACAAATATGGTCGGAATACATAAGGTTGTTCCATAGATAAATGCCGGTGATGTAGGATCCCAAGCGGTATAACCACGTGCTTCGAATGTATTTCTAATACCACCGCTTGGAAAACTTGATGCATCAGGTTCCTGTTGTACCAATTGGTCGCCACCAAATTTTTCTATTGCTAAACCATTTCCAATAGTTTCAAAAAACGCATCATGTTTTTCAGCAGTTGCTCCGGTTAATGGTTGAAACCAGTGTGTATAATGAGTAACTCCTTTTGAAAGTGCCCATTCTTTCATTGAAGATGAAACCTGGTCAGCAATTTTGCGATCAATTTTTGTGCCATGATCAATGGCACTCATTACACCATTAAAGGCATCTTTTGTTAAAGATTGCCTCATAGT
Source organism: Flavobacteriaceae bacterium (assembly GCA_023141985.1). Classification (GTDB taxonomy): domain Bacteria; phylum Bacteroidota; class Bacteroidia; order Flavobacteriales; family Flavobacteriaceae; genus PRS1. The sequence continues at coordinate 846 of JAGLKH010000487.1, forward strand.
AGTTTCATTGAATACATTGGCACCAAAAAGTGCAGAACGCCTTTCGTTCTCAATTACTTTTACCGGTTTTCTGTTTAGAGTTTCTTTAATGGCATTAAATCGTAAAGTTGACATAAAATAAAGGGTTTGATTAAAATTCAATGCAAAAGTAACACTCTTCATTAAAATAACAATCAATACCCTGTTTTTTTTAGGGGCTACTTGTCAACAAACGTATAAAAAAAGTTAATAACCCTTTAAATTACTTAGTAAAGACTAAAAATAAGAATATTCCATAAGCAAATACAAGTAGAAAACCTTTATATCTACTAATTTGAAACTTTTTAGGAAGTATCATCAAAGGAATTAATATCGCCGAAAAGGCGAGCATCCAAAAAATATCTCTTGTAAGAATTTGAGGCTCGTCTATTGGAATTGTTGTAATTATAGATGTTAAACCTAAGACAGAACCAATATTAAATATGTTAGAACCAATTAAATTGCCTAAAGAAATTGCTTTTTCTTGTTTAGCTGCAGCAATAACCGAAGCTGCTAATTCCGGCACACTAGTACCAATTGCAATCATTGTTACTCCAATTACTCCATCGCTTACTCCAACAGCTTTGGCTAATTCTTTTGCGCCTTCTACCAACCACTCCGAACCAAAATATAAAGCTACTGCTCCTATTATTAACCAGACAACAATTTTAAAGTTAGAGGTTTTTGCTAAAATTTCATCTACATCTTCAATATTTTCATTGCTTTTAGAACGCTTTATTAATACCACTAAAAATATAATTAACGCTGAAAATAAAATAACTCCTTCAATTGCAGTAAGCTTATTATCGTTACTTAAAAAATAATATAAACCCAAAGAGAATACCATCATTACCGGCCAATTTAGCTTATAAAATGACTTCTCGATAGTTATAGAACCTATTAAAGCTGTGATTCCTAACACCAAACCAATATTAGCAATATTAGAACCAACAACGTTATTGATTGCTATTGCCGGAGAACCTGATAAAGCTGCGTTTAAGCTTACTAATAGCTCTGGAGCAGAAGTTGCAAAGGACACCACTGTCATTCCTATTACAAGTTTTGATATACTAAATTTAAAGGATAGTGCTACTGAAGATCTTACCAAAAACTCACCACCGACTACCAAGAGTAATAATCCTAAAATTACCAAAACTATACTCATGCAAATACTTTTTTAGGTCTTCGCAACAGCTACGAAGTATTCAAGATGCGAAGATAGTATAAGATTTTTGAATTACTATTTTAGAAACACAAAACTAAATATACCAAACTAAGTTTTACTACTTTGTCCTTAAAGGACATTAAACTAAAAAGTGATAGCTGTTTAATAAAGGTTTATATCTTTGTCAAAGATTGAATACATCTAAGGAAAAAAATGAAAAAGCAACTATTCAAATTATTGGCAAAGTTAAATAAAGCTATTTTACCCTGTTTTACTAAACGAAGATTAGATTTAAGTAAAGCCACAAAATTACAGATGGCTATTTTTGGTTGGAGGCTTTATGTAACTAAACGTGCTTTAGATTAATAAGCTACAATTTTAATCAATTACTTTGTTGTTCTTTTAAAAAGAAATATATTTGCAACCGCAAAAATGGCCTCGTAGCATAACTGAATAGTGCACTTGATTACGGCTCAAGAGGTT
>JAGLKH010000488.1 GCA_023141985.1 Flavobacteriaceae bacterium
GCTTCATTAGTTTTAGCATTATTACGTGATATAGCGTTAGAAGCATCTAAAAGTTGTAATAAGTAACTCTCTGACCCTCCACTATTGTTTCCAATATCTCCCGCTCTTGAACCTTCTAAAATTTTCCAAAATAGATTTTTATCATCTGCGGCTGCATCACCAGGAATAAATTTCATGTCTCCATCGGCTGAAGAAATTCCATTTTGAGCTGCTGTTAAAGCACTGGCATAATTTTTTTGATGTAAATAAAAACGTGCTTTGAGCGTATTTGCTGCAGCTATCCATTTGGTTTTATCACCGCCATAGTAGATGTCTTCTGATACACTTGCAGAACCCGCTGAACCTAAGTTGGCAATTGCATCATCTAAAAGTGCTATTACATTAGTATAAACATCAATTTGTGGATCAAAAACCGGATCAGGAATTTCAGGATTTCCCGTCTCAGAATAAGGAATATCACCAAAAAGCGACGCTGCTGTACCAACAGCATGTGCTTTCACAACTTTTGAAATTCCTACCAAAAGGGTATTACCTGAATTATTAATAATATGATTCATATTTGTAATTACTCCAACATATATCGCATTCCACTCTCCATTAGACTCTGCTGTTGATAAGTTATATCCATAGATATTAGAATAAAGCGATGAGAAACCAATTAATTGACCAGAATACATACCGCTTATACGATTTAAATGACCACAGTTCACTTGTATATTGGCAAGCATGGCACCTGTTAAAAACAGTCGATCTTCAACGTCTGAAACGATAATATCGTTTGGATTGTCGTTAATACCCTCTACTAAATCCTCACATGACACTGTGCTAAGTAGAGCTATTGTTAATGTTAATATATAAGATATTTTTTTCATGATTTTTTTTTTAATAATTAAAAGAAACCTTAAAGAGAATAGATTTAGTTTGTGGATTGGTAAAATAATCTAATCCAAGAGCGTTTCCAACTCCATATTGATTTACTTCAGGATCGATTCCTGGAATGTTATTAATGTTAATTAAATTTCTTCCGGTAACAGTAAATAGAATACTATTCAATCCTGTTGTATTTTTTAACCAAGGCACATCAAGAGCATAGCTCAGAGATAGTTCTCTTACTTTGGTAAAAGTGGCATCATAGAGAGAGAAGTTGTAAGCTTGATTGTCTCCAAATCCACCTCCAATACCAGTTCTGTACCAGCTTTCGTCAAGTAACACTTGGCCTCCACCAAAATCTTTCACATTTCCACGAACAGTAGTTCCTGACGTAATTGTATTTCCTGCAAAGTTAACAAGATCTTGACTTAAAGTCATTCGATTGGCAGTTTCCTGAGTAGTTCCAAATCGACGTAATACCCAAAGTGTTCTTGGAGAAAAATCTCCACCTTGAGAATGCTCAACTATGACATTAAGATTAAATTTCTTATAACTAAGATTTAATCCCAGGCCAGCTCTCCAATCAGGATTTGGATCTCCTAATACAATAGGACTTGAAGTAATTTGTGGAAAACCGTTAGCGTCTAAAAGCAAACTGCCGTCAGGATTGGTTTGTGAACCAGTACCATATAGAACACCTAAAGGATATCCAACAATAGCTCTCGAACTTACGGATGCTCCCGGAGATAAATTAACAGATTCGGTGCCGAATAAATCAGTTACTAAATTATCATTTTTAGACCAATTTATGCTAGCCGATAATTTCAAGTCATCTTTATCAATAGCGTTCCAAGATAAATCAAATTCGAGTCCATTATTTTCCATAGCTCCAAAGTTCCCATATTGAGTTGCAAAACCAGACGATGGGGAAAGACTTACATCTAATAAAATATCCTCTATTTTATTATTGTAATAGGTAAATCCAAATTTAAGATCATCATCAAAGAATCGAATATCAGCTCCTATTTCCCATTCGGTTTTAACTTCAGGTTTTAAGTTTGGATTACCCAAATTGTTGTCTAATCTGAATCCGCCACCAAAGGAATCAATACTTAAACCATCACTATAAGTAGAATACCCGAATCCTCCTTCGGCTAAAGTCTCAAATCGGTGAGCAGATGGTTGAACACCTACTTTACCCCATGAAGCTCTAATTTTTCCAAAAGAAATAACATCTGACTCAATAGCTGTTTTAGTAAATTCCCAGGCAGCGTCTATTGCAGGATAAAAGAATGTACCCTTAACCGTTGATGAGGCTTCTAAACCTCCTGAGAAGTTTAAAAAAAGCTCATCTGCAACATCAAAGTTTAAGATTCCATAACCACGATTAGAGCGTCTATGGCTTTTAAACCCATCAAATGAAGATGCCTCAGCAGAGGTATTCAAGGATGTCGTTTGCTTTGTAGAGTTTACCAGGAATCCGTTAATAAGACCTGAATTTCTATTGTATTTTCTATCATTAACACTCCATCCGGCTGTAGCCGTTAAATCGATTTGGTCTGTAAGCTCAAAATTAGCTCTTCCTATAAAGTCGAAGTTTAAATCGCGTGTACCAATTTCATCTTCTTGATAAGCTCCAATAAGTCTTGGATTTCCAGCTGATCCAATTGGAAAGAAATAAGTTCTTCTATCAGCACTCACGTCGGCATTAGCTCTTGTAATTATACGTAGCCAATTAGTTGGCTTAATAGTTAATTCCGGTGTTACTGTAAAACGATTAACTAAAGTTCGAGCCTCTTGTTCTTTAATTGTCCAGAGCGGGTTATTATAACTTGGATTAACATTGTTTCCCAGATATCTTCTGTAAGAACGGTGTCTTCTTATAAATTCTTCACCAGAACTATTAGTATAAGTACCAATATAATCCCGTTGATCAAAATCTGGTGCTGTACGTAAAAGGCCTAGCATTACTCCAGCAGTATTTGAATTTTGCTGAATTCGATTAGAATCGGTATATGTGTAACTGGTTTTAGCTGAAAGAGAAATGATATCATTTAACTTAGCATTATAATTTAAACGTAAATTGGTACGATCATAATCAGATTCTCTTATAATACCTTCTTGCTGTAAATTAGAAAGACTAAAGAAATAAGTATTATTGTCACTTCCACCACTCATGGTCAAATCATTCTGAAAAAAAGTTCCTGTTTGGAAAACAGAATCCCAATTTTCTTCTACAAAAGTTTGCTGTGAATTTTTTCCTGTAATCGGATAATATATAGTACCATCCTTTGCGGTAAAGAATTGACCAGAGGTGTCAAAATCGTCTGATCCTCCAGCACGATCCGGTATATAATCTCCCCAAGATTCTGCTCTAGTCACACCAAAAGATCCGCTTCGCCCTTGTCCCCAGGTAGTTTGCATAGGAATACGCTCTGAAACTTTATCGAAAGAATAAGTTGATGAAAATGTAATTTCAGCTTTTCCACTTTTACCTTTTTTGGTAGTAATTACAATCACCCCATTGGATGCTCTACTTCCCCAAATTGCTGCTGCAGAAGCCCCTTTTAGAACCTCAATGGAAGCAACATCGGCAGGATTAATATCATTAAAACGTGATCCTTGAGTAATTCCACCTGATCGTCCACCTGTTAAACTATTACCACCAGCATAGGAAGTCGTATTGTTTAATGGAACGCCGTCAACAATAATTAATGGATCACTAGCGCCTAAAATGGTATTTGCTCCTCGAATTCTAATAGTACTTCCTGCTCCAGGATCTCCATTGGAACGACTAATTTTTACCCCAGAAGCTTTACCACTTAATGAATTAATAATTGTTGCTTCTCCAGAGCGTAATACAGTTCCTGTATCTACAATTGATGATGTAGATCCTTGTTCATCTCTATTTGCAGTAAAACCGAGTGCTGTTATAACGACTTCACCAAGACTTTCGGCATCAACTTCTAAAGTAATATTTATTACAGTTTGATTGCCTACTGTAATTTCCTGTGTCTTAAACCCAACATAACTTATTATAAGGATATCATTATCCCCATCAACGTTAATGCTAAAGTTTCCATCAAAATCTGTGGAAGCTCCAATACTTGTTCCTTTAACAATAACTGAAGCTCCTGCTAAAGGAATACTTCCTTCGTCAACTACTGTACCTGTAACTGTTCTCTGTGCGTAAATAATAGCACTTGAAAACACACATACAAGTAAAGTGAAAAATAATTTTCTGTTCATACTTTTAAAGATTAGTTAATAATTCATTTGTTTAGTAAAATATTCATCATTTGTTCGGCAGAAACTCTGCCTATTAATTCAATATTTTCTTTTGGTGTATCATCACCAATTTCATAAGTAATACCTACAGCATCATGACCATATAAAAACCA
>JAGLKH010000489.1 GCA_023141985.1 Flavobacteriaceae bacterium
CTCTCTGAATACAAAAAGAATTCTGAAAATGCTACAAATGCTATAAGCGGAAATATTTGTAGATGTACAGGTTATAAATCTATTGAAAAAGCTGTTGTTGACGTTTGTGAAAAGTTAGAGCCGGCAAGTTCTGAGATAGATATAAAAAAACTGGTTAAGGAAGGATTTATTCCTCATTATTTTTCTGAAATCCCTAAAAGACTAAAACAGTTACAAGTAAAAAGTGATCTTCAGCCTGGTATAAACTATGTTTCTGGAGGAACCGATTTATATGTTCAAAAGGCAGATGATTTAATAGATAATGATGTCCATCTCATTTCAGATAATGATACTTTAAAAGGCATTAATATTGAAGGTAACACATGTGTTATTGGTGCAGGAACAACTACTACTGATCTTTGGAATCATAATAAGTTAAATACCTTTTTTCCAAAATTAAGAACACATTTAAAATTAGTGTCATCTGAACAGATTCGCAATATGGCATCCATTGGTGGCAATTTTGTAAATGCATCTCCAATTGGTGATATGACAATCTTTTTTTTAGCTCTTAATAGTTCAATGACAATTATTAATCCTGAAGGAAATGAAAGACAGATTCATCTAAAAGATTTCTATAAAGGCTATAAAACCATCGATTTAAATAATGATGAACTTATTAAAGACATTAAATTTAAACTACCTACAAAATACACAAAATTCAATTTTGAAAAAGTAAGCAAACGCACACATTTAGATATTGCAAGCGTGAATTCTGCCATAAGTTTCACTTTGGAAGAAGATACTATTCAAAACGCTCATGTTTCTATTGGAGGCGTTGCTGCGATTCCGAAATATCTATATGAAACATCAAAATTCTTGAACGGAAAAACTTTAAATACACAATTGGTTTTGGATGCAAACCAAGTCATTCAAAAAGAAATTTCTCCAATTAGTGATGTTCGTGGGTCAAGCGATTACAAACGTCTTTTAGCACGACAATTATTCTTTGCGCATTTTATTGAATTGTTTCCAAAGCAATTTAATCTAACTGATTTCATAATGTAAATGAAGAACAATAACAACGAGCATATCGACATAAAACAAAGTATGAAGAATATAGATTCTTACACTCATGTAAGAGGAGAATCGATTTATGTTGATGATGTAAATGTGAGAGAAGGTACGTTATTTGGAGTGGTTTTTGACTCACCCAAAGCGCATGGAAAAATTAAAAATATAGATTATTCGAAAGCTGAGCAGCTCGAGGGTGTTGTACGTATTTTTACATACAAAGATATTCCCGGAGAAAATCAAATTGGTGGTATTATTCCTGATGAGGCTTTATTTGCTGAAAACGAAGTCCATTTTTGGGGACAACCCATTGCCTTAATTGTTGCAGAATCAGAATTTATTGCGCGACAAGCCAGGCGTTTAATTAATATTAACATTGAAGAACTCCCAGTTATTACAACCGCAAAAGAAGCTAAAGAAAAAGGACGTTTTATTAATGCACCTCGCTCATTTAATTTAGGTGATACTGAAAAAGCTTTTAAAGATTGTGACTATGTTTTTGCAGGTGAAACGTTTTCAAACGGTCAAGAACAATTATACCTGGAAACTCAAGGAGCTTATGCCGAACCCTTAGAAAATGGAAATATTAAAATTACATCCTCAACACAAGGCCCTACACAAGTTCAAAAAACAGCAGCCAAAGTTTTAGGAGTTCCAATGCATAAAATTGAAGTTGATGTTACACGTCTTGGTGGCGGATTTGGAGGCAAAGAAGACCAGGCCACACCTTGGGCAGTTATGGCTG
>JAGLKH010000049.1 GCA_023141985.1 Flavobacteriaceae bacterium
CACTACATTGACCTATTCTCGAACCGGATATTTGATTTGTTTGAAAAGTTAGGTAAAAAACCATATTCTAAAAAAGGAGTTTAGATTCGAGTCCTGTTCAAACCGCAAGATTGTTTAAAGCCTTAACTTGGCTGCATAATAATAAACTATTGACACGTTAGATTAAAGTTTAATAGATGCGACAGAACCTATTTTTAAACCAAATGGTTATACGCAAACTTTTGCTGAAATGGATTTGGGACTTAAAAATAGTATTGGACACAGAGGACAAACTATTAATCGGTTGATTAAATTTCTTAACAAAACTTAAACGATAGTTCTTTTGAAAAGATTCCTGCCTTCGCAGGAATGGATTGGGCATCGTGGGAAAGCTGTAGAGCAACTTGTAGCTTTTTTAAATAACTAAAAAACAAAACCCCACTAAAATTAATTAGCAGGGTTTGTGTTATGACAAAAATAAATTATTTAAAAGTTGCTGACTCCGTAAATGTTCCGTTACTTAATTTAGCTTGGTAACTATACTCTACTTCTTCAGTAGCTGTCCTACAGTCTCCTTGAACTGGTAATACCCAAGTATCGGATATTTGTGAATCAGTCAAAGTAGTTTTTACTCTAAAGTTGAAGTTTTTATCTAATGTAGTTGTATCCCAACCATAAATATCGGTTTCACCGTCCCCATTTATATCAACAGGAAACCATGTGGATTTTCCATTTATATGATAAAATCCAGTTTTATTTTCATCACACCAATTAGAATATTTAACTATCCCATCGTTTAAATCTGTCATGAAAAGTCTTGGCTCTTGGGTAGTCCAATTTACCATCATCTCATCTCCACTAAAAATGATTAATCTATCTTCACCTTCTTGAGGGTATTCCAAAATCGACAAGAGACTCGTATTTGGGACTTGCTGAACTAAAGTCCAATTTTCTATAGCATTAGAAATAAAAGGAACAAAATAAATTCCATTTCCATTATTTAACCCTTTACTGTTCAAATTGCCTTGTTGGTCTAAAATGAAATCTGTAATTTCTTTAAAGTCTATGCCAGTCAATTCTTCTTGGCTTACACTTTCAATGTCATCTTTTTGGCATCCTGTAAAAAGTAATGCCATTATCATTAAATACTTAATTAATTTTTTCATAATATTTTGTTTTAGATTAATAATGGTGTGAAGATGTTATAAAAAGAAATACAACACCTAACACTAGGGTTGTAATAAGTTCTAAAATTTATTTAAAGGCTTTCAATTATGTTGTATTAACAACAGTAAGTGTCTGATATAAAATTTGTTACAATAATTTAGTGAAGATGTTTAAATAAGTTGTTTTTGCTACTTTTTAGTATAAATTTTTATCCTGAAGCATAAAAAGGGAAGTGGTATTTTGTATAAAACACCAATTAGCTAATAAAAATGTATCTATTTTTAATCTGTTTTGGTAGGAGGTGTTAAAGGTAAATATGGTCTTATTTGTTTTTGGACTTCTTCTAATTGTTTTTCACCTCTTTTTAAGGACGCTTTAAAAATGGGGTCATTTAATACGATTTCGTATGAAGGATCATTTTTTACCCAAGTAGCCATCCACTCCCAGTACAGCCATCCGTTCACAGCTTCAAATTTTTTAATATAATCATGAACTTCTTCATATTGTCCTAAAAATGCATGTAACTCCATAGACAATAAATAAATAATGGGTTTGTTAAAAGGTCGTTTAGAATTGAGTATTTCATTATATACAGAAATTTGCTTTTTAATAATTTTCTTTCCTTTAGTAATTTGTCCCATCTGAACTAAGAGTGCACCATATCCCCCATAAACACCAACCGAAGCAAGCGAATTTATACCTTCCACCTCTACTTGTTCGTAGCATTTTCTATAGTACTCCAAAGCTCTAGGATAATCTTTTTTACGCAGATATACATAACCTAATAATCCATTTCGTTGCTGGTTGTCTTGGTGAAGATTTTTTTCAACATAAGTAAGTGGTTCATCAAGGCGATTTGACTGATAGTAAGACCAAAATCTACCCATATCAAAACTAGGCCTAGTATCAAGTTGAAATGATTTATTATAATAGTAATCAACCATTTCGTGTTGTTCTAGAATTCTATAAAATAGTATATAATTTTGATATAATCGTAATAAGTCACTTCTGGATATCGCGAATTTTTCTAACTTTTTAAGAGTTAACACAGCCTCTATATAATTATTCTTATACTTATACAACATAATTAAGCTGTGCAATGCACCTGTGTTATTTGGAACTATTTCTAAAGTTTTTTCATAATCTTTTATTGCCTTATCATTTTGATTAATCATCCTATAATAATCCCCTCTAATTAAATAAGCCAATTCCGAATTGGAATTTAGTTGTAATGCTTTATTTGTAAGCGTGAGTACCTCGTCTAAATTGTTTTCATCGAGCACATAACTCTGGTTTTTTTCGAAAACTGTCAATGCTAAACCCAAATAAGCGGGTGCATACAGTGAATCTTGTTTTATAGCTAATTCATAGGATAAGCGAGCCTTCTTTAGCAGGTTTAGCCAAATTCTGTTTTCTTGTAAGGATCTATTGGCTTTAAACCTGTAATCCTCTCCTTTTAAATAGTGTTCGTATGCCTGTTTATCTTGAGTAGGTATAGCCTCTAATTGTGTTTTTAAACTTGGAGAAATGATGGTTTTCAGGTTTTTAGTAATAGATGAAATAACATTGGCTTGTACTGTAAAGATTTCTGAAACATCCTTATCATAACGTTCAGACCAAAGCACTTTATTATCTTCAACCCTAATGAGTTCAGCAGATATAATTGCACGATCACCAATGCGTTGTACATGACCTTCAATTAAATAATTAACATCTAATTCTTGAGCGATAACCTTTAAAGGAGATGACGTGTTTCTGTATTGCTCAACAGAAAGTCGAGATACCACTGAAAATTCAGGGATTTTGGCTAAATGATCACGAATTCCTGCCATGATGCCATTACAGAAATACATATTTTCTTCATTATCACTGTTGTTTACAAATGGCAATACGGCTATAGTTTTTTCAACATTAGAGTTATCTCTAGATGTTTTATTTAATATTTGGTTATATACTATCATACCTATAAGAAAAATTATAGGTATGGAACCCATTAATTTTTTTGAAAAGGTTTTTTTAGGAGGTGCAATAGCTCTTTGAAATTTTACTTCTCCTGGAGGATACCCATAAAAGTTATGAAAGCAAGTATTAAAATAGGTTGGACTTGTAAAGCCAACGCGGTAAGCTATTTCTGAAGCCGTACCTGAGTTAAGTTTCAGCATTTCCATCGCTTTTTCTAAGCGATATTCTCTTATAAACTGGCTGGTAGATTTACCGTTAATATCATGTAATCTGCGATGTAATTGTGATCTGCTAAGTCCAACTTCTTTAGCTAGTTCTAAAACCCCAAAATTTTCATTCTCTAAATTGATTTCAAGAATGTCTATCAATTTTTTAATGAACTCCTGGGCCATTGAAAGTTTACTTGTCATTTTAATTTTAGAGTACTAAAAATTTATGTCTAAATAATTAAACGAATTCCTTATCTGCTATACAAAATTTAGGGAGTGAAATTGAATTGCAATGTAAATATAACTAAATTAATATAAAGCATTTTAAAGACGTGGAGAGATGTCCCGTCCAGACCGCAAGATTGTTTAAAGTCTTAACTTGGCTGTTTAATAATAAACTAAGATACCTTAAATCAAAGTTTAATAGATGCGACAGAACCTTAAAACAAGAAATCCGTAACACTTTAAAAATAAAGTAATTACGGATTTTCTATGTACTGAAGGCGGGACCTGCCTACGGCGAGTCCCATTTCAACATCTTGAAAAAAGCAAGACCGCAGAGCGGTCCTTTTTTGTTTCCGAGCGCGAGCCCAAGCAAGCTTGGCTCACTCCAGGAAACAAAAAAGCCAAGACTTTTGTCTTGGCTTTTTATCTGTACTGAAGGCGGGACTTGAACCCGCACGGCCTTACAGGCCATTGGATTTTAAGTCCAACGTGTCTACCAATTCCACCACTTCAGCAACTTGGTATATTTACAGAATAGAGCGAAAGACGGGATTTGAACCCGCGACC
>JAGLKH010000490.1 GCA_023141985.1 Flavobacteriaceae bacterium
ATTGTGTTTTTTTGGTTGTTGAGCAATAATCGATGATAAACTAAATAATAAAAACAGTAAGACAAGTATGTTTTTTTTCATGCTTATAATTGGTAGTTAGAAACCAAATATATAAAAGATAAATTGAGAAAGTACTTGTTTTAATGTTTCTTTAACTAAGAACCTGTTTAAACTTTTATAATAGGTTAAATAAATGTTCTTTTGCCCCCTTACTTTGTCTTTTTATTATTCCGTAGCTTTGCTATGCAACTCAAAAAAGCCCTCGTCAGGGAACAAAAACCTCATTTTTCACGTCCATTCAAAAAGGTTAAACGAGTTCTAATAGGTATTTACAATTTCATTTAACATTTTGTAAACTAAATGTACAGGTAAGCCCATAACATTAAAAAAGGAGCCTTCAATTTTAGTGACTCCAATATGTCCAATCCATTCTTGTATACCGTAAGCTCCTGCTTTATCTAAAGGCTTGAAGTTTTTTATGTAATACCATATTTCTTCATCGCTTAAGTCTTTAAAAGTGACTTTAGTAATATTGTGTACAGTTTTTTGTGAGAATTTAGTAGTAAAGCATACCGAAGTAATGACTTCATGTGTTTTTCCGCTTAAAGATGAAATCATATCGAAAGCATCTTGTTCGTTTTTTGGTTTACCTATTGCAGTTTTGTTAAGCCAAACAATAGTATCGCTTGTAATAAGAATATCGTTTTCGTTTAATTCTTTTTCAAAAGGTTTAGATTTTAATTGAGCGAGATAATCGCTTATTTCAAAATGTGTTAAATGCTTAGGATAGACTTCTTTTATAGGTTTTAATCGGATTTCAAAATCTAAGCCTAAATCTTTAAAAAATTCTTGTCGTCTGGGAGAACCGGACGCCAAAATAATAGTGTGATCTTTAAGTTTTTCGTTTAACATTAGTTAAGAAGAATAAATTTATAAAGAAGTAAAGACAAAACCCCAAAAAGCATAATTATTTTAAGCACATTTGAAAGGTGATGTAATTCTTTTTTGGATTTAGCATTAAAAATTTTAATTGTAAAATAGAGTAGAGGTGCAATGACAAACAGCAGAAAATAACCTACTGCTATTTGCTGCTTATATAAATAGGTAATAACATAGTAAATTACTGCAAATAAAGGGATTAAAGATAATCCAAATAAAATTTTTATTGCTCGGTTTTTGCCAATCACAACAGGTAATGTCCGCATTCCTGCTTTGGTATCACCTTCTATATCTTCAATGTCTTTAATTATCTCTCGTAGTAAATTTAGTATAAAAGCGAAACATGCGTAATCTAACAAGATCTTAAAAACAGTAAGTTGCGTTTGTTGGTTTTGAGGTGTTACTACTGGTAATAAATCAAAAAGGCCAACAATAATTATACTCATAGCCACTAATGCGGAAACTACAATATTACCAATTAAAATAGTTTGTTTTAAAGATGTTGAATATAAATAAAGTAAAGCTGAAGAAAATATAAATATTGCAGAAAAGCTACTTTTATCAATAAGGTTAGACAGGTAAAATCCAATACAAACACCAATAATAGTAAATACCAAAAACAAATTAAAAGCCATTGGTTCCGAAATAGATTTACTTACAATCACTTTGTTTGGTTTATTAATCAAATCGGTATCTATATCGTAAAGATCATTGATAATATTTCCTGCAGCTGCAATACAAAGTGTGGCAATAACGAGCAGTGAAAATCCAAAACCATTTAATGTAATATCAATATTAAAAGGCTCGAATAGTGCATATTTAATTAGCAACTGCATAAGCGCAATCATGAGCAAATTTTTCCAACGAATTAATTTTAAAATGCGATGCATTTAGTAAAAGTTATATATAAATAGTTAAAAATTTCACCACAAATAGACTAATAATTTTCTTTTACTGATAACTGCCACTGAAAACTGTTAACTGTTTTCAATCATAATTTGCATCAAAATTACCACCCCATTTGTCCTGTACCTTAAGTACTTGCTCAATAACATCACGAACTGCACCTTCACCGCCTTTTTTATGTGATATATATTTAGAGATGCCTTTTATTTCCGGGGCAGAATCTTGTGGACAACATGGTAAACCAACTAATTTCATTACTGTAAGGTCTGGAATGTCGTCTCCCACATAAAGCACATTTTCTGCATTAATATTATACATATCTAAATATTCTTTGAGTTGCTCAACTTTATTTTGACTACCCAGATATACATCAGTAACTCCTAATCCTCTTAAACGCTTACGGACACCTTCATTACTTCCACCAGAAATCACACAAACATTAAAACCTTTATCTATTGCAGTTTTTAAAGCATAACCATCTTTTATATTCATTTTACGTAGCATTTCTCCAGATGTAGTAATCATTACAGTACCATCTGTTAATACACCATCTACATCAAAAATAAAAGTAGTAATATATTGTAAATATTCTTTATAGCTTTTTTCCATGAGTTTGCTGAATTGATTTTGTCATGAGTTCATAAATGTCTTTATGGATATCTTTATCGAGAGACCCTAAATGTTTTTTTAAAGTTTTTTTATCATTACGTTTTGCCGGACCTGTTTGTGCTAAATATGGTGTTAAGGTATCAATTTTATTAGCAGTTTCTTTAATTAGCGGTTTTAAAATATTGAAGTCTACGCTTTTAGATTCTGTAATTTCATGTCCGATGCGGTACAATTGATTGGTAAAATTATTTACAAAAACCGCAGCAAGATGCAATGCAGCTCTTTGTTCGCTATTAACTTTATAACTTTTGCTTCCGATGGAAGAAACCAATGCTTTTAAAATATTAAAATTACTTTTATGTTCAATTTCAATACAAAAAGGAACATTTTTAAAATTGAGGTCTGTGTTTTTAGAAAAGGTTTGCAATGGATATAATACACCACGTTGATGTTTTTTGTCCAATTTATGTAAGCTTACACTGCCCGAAGTATGTACTACCAATCTGTTTTCAAGTGGTAGTTGCGACGAAAGCTTTGAGATAGCATCATCACTAACAGCTATAATGTAAATGTCGGCATTTTTTAGTTGGGATAAATCCTTGGTGATTTCAACATCATTTTTAAATGGTTGAAGCGGTTTTAAATTGCGATTATACCATTGATTTACAACAATATTTCCAGCGTTATTAAATGCTTTGAATAAATGTGTGGCTACATTTCCTGCTCCAAGTATGATGACTGAAATCATAGTGCTAAAATAAGTAATACCAGTTTGAATTCTAAATGTCGTATTAATAAATTAAATTATTTTTTGATTTATCCAGGCAAAAAATCAAAGTATAGCCTTAGTTATAGTTTTATTTTTTAAAGCAGAGAAAGCGGAAAAGAAATGGTTTTTATGCGATATTTAGGGTTTAAATTGGTATAAGTCTGTTGTGATATAAAAGCCGAAAGGTTTATCTTTGAAAGCTTATGAAAAAAGATATAAAAACCAGGGGAGACGTATTCTTATTAGTATCTGCTTTTTACGAAAAAGTTAGAAAAGATGAGCAAATAGGGCATTTCTTTAACAATGCAATAAAAAATTGGGATGAACATCTGGAAAAACTCACTAACTTTTGGGAATCGAGCTTGTTTTTAAGAGGGAAATATTTAGGAGATCCTTTAGTTGCCCATGCCAGGGTGGATAAAGAAAATAACAATACTATATCGGAATTGCATTTTGGGATCTGGTTAAATCTTTGGTATCAAACCATAGATGAATTATTTGAAGGTGATTATGCCGAAAATGCTAAGCGTAGAGCTCGAAAAATGAGTACATTTTTATATTTAAAAATATTTGAAGCTCGGCAGAAGAGCACTTAATTTCTATTGTTAAAGATTATTTTTTAACCTGCTAAACCAAACAAATTACTAACTTTGCCCGATTCGAAACAAGAAGTCATTGTTATGCAAAAAAAACTCGTTAACATTTTATTTTCCAACCGACTTACTGCCATATTATTTGCTGTTTTTGCCATAGCAATGATTACCGGAACTTTTATGGATGCTTCGCAGGAAACATCTCCAACCCCATATTCAAGAACTTTGATTTATAATGCCTGGTGGTTTGAAGCCATTATGGTGTTTTTCGTAATTAATTTTGCAGGAAATATTATTCGTTACCGATTATTTAGAAAAGAGAAGTGGGCAACTCTTACTCTGCATATTGCTTTTATTTTTATTTTAATGGGAGCTTTTATTACGCGTTATATTGGTTTTGAAGGCATGATGTCAATTCGTGAAGGAGAAACTGAAAATAATTTTTTATCAAGTAATTTATATTTAACAACTTATATTGATGGTGATTTTGTGGTTGATGGACAACAACAACGGCTTGTGCGACATGATAAGACTGATTTTTCACCTCGTTTAGATAATAATTTTAAGTTTAGCACAAGCTATAATAAACAATCAGTTAGTATTGAACTTGAAGAATTTATTGCCGGAGCCGAAGAAGATATTGTTCCGGACGAATCAGGAAAATCTTACCTGAAAATTGTCGAAGCCGGGCATAATCATTTTTTAGAGGAAGGAAAAATTGTTAATATTCATAATGTTATTTATACCTTAAACAAACAAACTGAAGGTGCTGTAAATATAACTTATACGGATAGTACTTTAACCATAAGATCTCCTTTTGAAGGTGAGTTTATGACTATGGCTACAGGACAGAGAGGACAAATAAAAAAGGATAGTATTCAACCGCTAATATTGCGTTCAAGATATATTATTGGAAATCAAG
>JAGLKH010000491.1 GCA_023141985.1 Flavobacteriaceae bacterium
TGGATTCCGTTAAATACTTTAGAGCAATTAGATCAAATAGAAAAAACATCAAAATCAAAGCTTCAGGTTATTTTTAAACATTCTACACGATGCGGAGTGAGTCGAGTCATTTTAAATCGGTTTATAGATGGTTATAATTTAGATGAAACACATTTAGATTTGTATTTTCTAGATGTAATAAATTACAGAGATGTTTCTAATGAAGTTGGTTATAAGTTTCAGGTAATACACGAATCCCCACAATTATTGGCAATTAAAAATGGTTTAGTGGTTGCTCATGAATCGCAT
Source organism: Flavobacteriaceae bacterium (assembly GCA_023141985.1). Taxonomy (GTDB): domain Bacteria; phylum Bacteroidota; class Bacteroidia; order Flavobacteriales; family Flavobacteriaceae; genus PRS1. The sequence continues at coordinate 289 of JAGLKH010000491.1, forward strand.
AGTGGTGTAAATGCAATTGATTTAAGTAGGTTTGTTTAGTAACTTATGTAAACATTAAACTTCGTTTATCAAACGATATAGTTTATTAAAATGAAACCATATCTTAACATTAGCAACAACCAAAAATAAAAACTCAATGCAAAAAACAATACTTATCGGAATTTTAGTTCTATTTTCTCAATTAGGGTATTCTCAAGAAAAAGTTGAATCAAATCAAATAGAAAATAATATGCAAAAATCATCAATGTTAGGATTAAGAACAACTATATATAAAGTTAGCGACATTAATAAAGCACGAGATTGGTACGCAAAGGCATTTGAAACTAAAGCGTATTTTGACGAGCCATATTATGTTGGTTTCAATATTGGTGGTTATGAATTAGGACTTCAACCGGAGGAAGAACCAAAAGGCGAAAAAATAGAAAGTGTCGTTTCGTATTGGGGAGTTGAGAAAATCCAAGAAGTTTACGACCGACTTATATTATTAGGAGCAAGTGAAAACGAAAAACCATATAATACAGGAGGAGAAATGATAGTTGCTACAGTAATTGACCCTTTCGGTAATGTTATTGGTCTAATTTACAATCCTTACTTCAAACTAAAAAAATAACTAAAGTTTTAGTGTTATTAAATTTGCAGTTTATGAAAAGTAAAAGCAACATAAAATTAGAACTATCCGATAGTGAGAGAAAAAATCTGCGAGTCAATAAAATTAAAAAATCTGAGATTTTAGAATTTGCTTCTGACGAATTAGAAGTAATCCTAAATGTTTCAGAGGCAAGAGCGAAAGAAATTTACGCATTAGCTGATTTTCAGCGAATATCATCAATCGGTATTGAATTCGCTAAAGATTTGATTTTTTTAGGTTACCACAATATTGAGGAGTTGAATGGAAAAAGTGGTGCGGATTTAACTGACCAATATGAAAAAAAGAAAGGTTACAAAACCGACCCTTGTGTAGAAGACCAGTTTAGATTGGCAGTTGATTTTGCTAAAAATGAGGACTATTCAAAAAAGTGGTGGGATTTTACAAATGAGAGAAAGGAATATAGAACCGAATTTGGATATCCAAAAAATCGACCAACAATGAATTGGACAGAAATTAATATTCAATAAAAGGCAGTTGCTAACAAAGTTCATAAATCATTGGGTATTAAGCGCTTAACCCAAAGTTAGTGTGTGTAAATAAAGTAAGTAATAAACCGAAAAAGTAGTGCTTTTAAATGCCCATCGCTTCATACACAAACCGATAAGCGTATCTCCTAAAATCTATAATAAACTCCTAATCTAATGTCTTTGGGAGTTTTTGTTTAATCTTTAATGTGATAGGAGTTTATAATGTCTTTGAGTTTATATTTAAGGTCTTCACCAGTATCGTAAACCATTTGCTCATTACTTGGAAATGGAACTCTTCTATTATTTAGTATTTTTCTATCTTCAGTATTTAAAGCTCTTTTGTCTCCTCTAACTCTGGCAAATATATTTTCGAATATAAACTCGCTATCAATTGTAAATGTATCTAATAATGCGTTAGATTTTGAGTCGAGATAAATAACATCTGCTATAATTTGTGTGGATTTTAATTGCAAAAACTCCATAAACCTTGCTTTAACGTTAACAATTTTATCAAGTTTAATATCATTGCCCAAACTATCTTTTACAACATTACCATCATTATCTAGCTTATATTCCCAACCATCAACAATTTCTTTTTCTCTTAATATTTCACGCTCTTTAATTTGTTCGGGAGAAATATTAATGCGTTTTAACTGTAATTGCAAAGCATAATCATAGTTAATATTGTCTATGGAGTTGGCATGATAAGCAGTCCAAAATTGATTTAATCCATAAGTATCAAAGTTGAGTAAATCTTCTTCTAAGCGAGCAGGTATAATTTGATTGGTTTGATTTTCTATAGTAACCATGACATAATCAGTCCCTGTTTGATGTGCTTCGACCATAAGCTGTCTTACATCTTCAAAATTAGGGTTTATACGTTCTATATAATTAAAAATATCATAGGCTTCTCTCGCATTATATTTGTTGTTTGAATCTAGTAAATCCAAGCCTTTATCAGCCAAATAATCGGAAACTTTATAGCGATATTCTACGATTTCATTTGAATAATCATTGAAATCAAATTCAATAATCTTTCTGTTGATTTGTAAGGGCAGTACAGGCTTAATAGCTTCCTGGCGAGCATTTAGTTTTACATAAATCTCATAAATGGTTTTATACTGTTCGGGGTTACCATCTTTTTTGAGATGTTTGATGGTTTCTAAATCACGCTCAACGACTTTATAGTAAGCGTCTTTAAGCATTACAATATAATCTTGTTTTCTTTTTTTGTTTTTGTTGGTTTTAAGTTTATTTAAAGCATTAGAAATTGCCTGGTCATAATTACCCGTATTCACAGCTTTTTCAACTTGTTTTCTTCCACCACACGATATAAGTACCGAAAGTAGTACGGTAAGAAGTAATAGTCGTTTCATAAGTTTTATATTTTAAGTTCTTACTAAGGTAAAATTCAATTATAATGCCAAACTTCGACAAGCTCAGTTTTCGAATTTTCTTAAGCTCAGTTTTCAAGTAGTTAGGTGATTGAGCCTGTCGAAATCACCTGATTATACTGAGCTTGTAGAAGTTAGTCGAATCTTATTTCTTATAAACAGGGAGTAATTTAGTTTTCACTTCACCAAAACCAATTCTTGTACCATCCTTTTCACAATAACCACGTATAATAACAGTATCGTTATCATTAATAAATTTGCGTTCGGAGCCATCTTTCATTTTAATAGGTTTTTCTCCTCTCCAGGTTAATTCTAGCATCGATCCATAGGAATCTGGAGTAGATCCGGAAATGGTGCCGCTTCCCATTAAATCTCCAGAATTTACCGGACAACCATTAACAGTATGATGTGCCAATTGTTGTGCCATATTCCAATACATATATTTAAAGTTAGAATTGCTTACCACAGTTTCTTTAGCACCTTTTGGTTGTATGGCAGCTTCTAAACTAATATCAAAACTCTTTTTGCCTTTATATTGTAAATAAGGTAATTGTGGTTTTATAGGTTTTGGACTTTCTACTCTAAAAGGTTCCAGGGCATCAAGAGTGACAATCCATGGTGACATTGAAGAGGCAAAACTTTTCGATAAAAAAGGTCCGAGAGGCACATATTCCCATTTTTGGATATCACGGGCAGACCAATCGTTAAATAGTACTAAACCAAAAATATATTCTTCAGCTTCTTCAATTGGGATAGGTTCTCCTAAATCGTTAGCATCAGTAGTTATAAAAGCCATTTCTAATTCAAAATCTATTAATTTTGAAGGACCAAAAACTGGTTCGTTAGCTCCATTTGGAAGTGTTTGCCCTTGAGGTCTGTGTACAGGAATTCCTGAAGGAATGATAGAAGAACTTCTACCATGATAGCCTACTGGAATGTGCAGCCAGTTTGGTAATAAGGCATTATCAGGGTCTCTAAACATTGTTCCTACATTGGTTGCATGCTCTTTGCTTGAGTAAAAATCGGTATAATCTCCAATTAATACTGGTAATTGCATTTCAATTTCATCTAAACGA
>JAGLKH010000492.1 GCA_023141985.1 Flavobacteriaceae bacterium
CCTGATGGTAATCCGTAAACAGCTAATTGCCCACTAAATCCGCCTGATACAAAAGCATAAAATTCATCGTGTTCTCCAGGAGCTACATAAACTTTTTCTGCAGCGCTTGATGATAAAGCACCTTTTGATTGTGTTGAATTCCCATTATTGCAGCTCGTAAAAGCAATTGCAACCATTAGGAATCCAAGAGAAATTTTAATTATATTTTTCATTTTTTTATTTTATTTGATTTTAGTCTTTTTTTTCTGATGGTGGTAACATTACTTTATCTATCACATGTACAATTCCGTTTCCGCCTTTTACACTTGCAATAATTTTAGCTCCTCCAACATAAACATCATCTCCTTTAACTTCAACAAGAACATCTTGATTATTAGCTTGTCCTAATTTTTTAAACTTTTTAAGAAAATCTTTAGAATAGTTTCCTGGAGTTACATGATATTTTAAAATATTTGCTAAGGCATTTTTGTTCTCCGGTTTTAGTAAATTTTCAACAGTTCCTTCAGGTAGTGCGTCAAATGCAGCGTTTGTAGGTGCAAACACCATTAATGGCCCGGCATTAACAAGTACGTTTTCTAAATCGGCAGCTTGTACAGCAGCAACTAGAGTTGTGTGGTCGGGAGATCCAATGGCAATTTGTAATACATTTGGCGTAGAGCCATCATCTTCAATAAAGGCTTGCCCTTTAGTTTTATCAGTTTGGTCAACTGTAGTTGTCGTTTCGTTGTTTGTTGTTTGTTGTTTAGCGTCATTTTTGCAACTAATAAATAGTAGTACAATAATTACACTAAAAAACATTTTAAAGTTTGGTTTCATTATGTTTGTGTTTTATAGTGTTCTAAAATATTCTAATACAGCTCTTGCTTCTTCTTCGGTTAGATTTTGATTTGCCATTGGCGAGCCATTAAATTCTATAAGTAATTTTTTAGCTAAAGGATCGTTTTTAACCATGCCTTCCGGGTCAAGAATGATATTCATGATCCATTCAGGAGTGCGTCTTTTTAAAATGTCTTTTGGGGCAGGGCCAATAAATTTTTTGTCTGGTTTATGGCAAGCAGTACACATTTTTTTATATACTTCGGCACCATGTGTTGCCATTGCTTGATCGATTTCTGCACCTAAAGTAATAGAAGTAATAGGGCCAACGCCTTTATTGGTTAGGTCAATAGTTTCAGAAGGTTTTGTTGTTGTTTTAGCTTCAACTTTCTTTTCAGTGGTTTGAGTTTTAAGTTTTACTTTTGAAGATTCTTCCTTCTTTTCTCCTCCTCCACAACTAAGCATTAATAAAGTAAAGAATAGTGATAAAATTTTTAGTGTTTTCATAATATTAATTAATCGTTAATTTAATGTGGCAAAATTATTGCCTTTATAACTGCAAAAGTATGACAAAAATCATATTTAGGATAAATATATCTTTTTATTTTTGAGCAGTTCAATATACAAGGATAGATGCTTTCAATCTCTACAAAGTATGCTATAAAAGCAGTTTTGTTTTTAGCATTAAATTCAGATGATAATAAAAAGGTAATGGTGAAAGATATTTCTGAACCCATAAATGTGCCTCAGGCCTATATTGCTAAACTTTTACAAGAACTTTCAAGACAAAATATAATTTCCTCATCCAGAGGCCCTAAAGGCGGATTTTATTTAAGCAAAAAAGATAAAGAGCATACTGTAATGGATATTATTAATGCATTGGATACTGAAAAAAGAATAAGTGCCTGTCAATTGAGTTTAAAAAAGTGTGATACTGAAAAACCTTGCCCGCTTCATAAAATTTTATTTCCTTCCATGTCAAATATTATTAAAAACTTACATAGTATTACCATTATAGATTTAGCTAAAGAAGTTAAATTGGGAAATGCATTTTTACCACTCTAAATTTTATTAAGCCTTCCTAAAAGAAGTCGTAAAAGATTATTAAATCCTTAATAGTATAAATGCAATAAAACAATAACAAATTTTACTAAAAACCTGAGTTCGATTAAAAATTC
>JAGLKH010000493.1 GCA_023141985.1 Flavobacteriaceae bacterium
TTATAACCAATTAAATTTCCATTTTTTGTAATTTCTATTGTGTTTACAGCACCAATTTCTTCAGCTTTTTTGTTTAGTTTGTCTAAAAAAGGGATCACAGCTTCTTTATAGGGGATTGTTACATTTAGCCCTTTTAGTTCTTTTGTTTTTTTGATAATATCAGTTATGGATTCAACAGATTTAATATCAAAATTTTGGTATGTATGAGGTAAGCCTTCATTTTCAAACTTTTTGGTAAAGTATAACTTAGAAAATGAGTAATCAATATTTTTTCCTATGAGGCCAAACTTAGACATTTATTCTTCTTGTTTTTTGACCATACCTTTCTAAAGCTAAAACAATTAAAATGCCCAGAACAATATATGCCATTGCAATATAAGATTCGGATGAAAATTCAGGCATAAAGCGTTCGTAATTTTCTATCACTTTCTCACCTGCCGAATCTAATAAAAATGTACCGTCTTCTATTGTTTTATAAATGATTTTTTTCCAAGGCCAAACTACACCAAGCGAGCCAATAATAAAACCCATTATAACAGATAGGGTTATATTTTTGAAATGTTTTAAAACATAGCTAATAATGTGAGAAAAGGTTACTAAACCTGTAATTGAACCTAAAGTAAAAACAGCAAGAACTTTTAACATTCTTATTCGTAAGACATCTTCGATAAAACTAAAATCACCATTAAAAACATCAAAAATCGTGTCGTAAAGTGCATTAACAGAATCAACTAATAGTAAGACATAGTTCCCTAATAAAATTAAAATGAAAGATCCGGAGAAACCAGGTAGTGTCATTCCTGAAACGCTAATAATACCACAAAAAAACACAAACCAAAGATTGTCATTTTCTTTTGCCGGATCAAGAAAACTTATACTTATACCTATTATGATTCCTATAATTAAGGCACATATTGTTTTAATATTCCAATTTTTAAAATCTTTACTTATATAATAAATTGAGCCAACTATCATTCCGAAGAAAACACTCCAAACATAAAGTGGATAATTTTCAAGAAAGTAATCCAGAATTTTTGATACACTAAAATAACTTACAATCATTCCTAAAAAAAGAAGACCTAAAAATAACCCATTTGTATAGCGAAAAAAACTTGTAAATCTTCCATTAATTAGGAGTTTAAATGCTTTACCATTAATTTTTTGCAAGGAATAAATAAACTCTTCGTAAAAACCAGCAACAAAAGCAACAACGCCACCCGAAACCCCGGGGATTTTATTTGCTGCTCCCATTCCTAATCCTTTTAAGACGAGAAAAATTTTATCTAAAAGTGTTCTGGTACTTTGCATTGTGTATTAATTGACAGTTCTTGTACTAAATTTTTCAAGTAAAAAAATAGTTAAAAACCCAATAACCATAAATGATATGGCAATGATTAAATAATTTTCTCCTTCAAAAGAAAAAGGAGAGATACTTTTTTCTTGTAACGGAACTTCTATTCCTTTTGAGTCAGTTCTCCAGCTTAATGTTTGTTTCCAGGGCCAAATTTTGTTCAGCGAACCAATCATAAATCCTGTTAACATTGCTAATGTTAAGTTTTTATAATGTTTAAACATCCAATTTAAAATTTTAGAAAAGGTTTTAATTCCAATAACAGCTCCTAAAGCCAACATTAAAAATTTAATGAAAGTTGTTTTAAAAAGTTCAAAATTTAATGTAATAATACTATTAAATAGATCATCAACTGTATTAATTGCTGTTTGATAAGCACCAAGTATTAATAAAATAAAAGCTCCTGAAACACCTGGAAGAATCATTGCTATAATACCAATAAAACCACAAAACAGTAGGTATAAATTACTATCTGGTGACGCAAAAGGTTCTGCAATAGTTATGAGATAAGATATTATTGTAGTAATTATTATGGTGATAACAATCCAAATATTCCAAGTGCATATTTGTTTTCCTATGTAGAAGACACTTGCTAAAACCAATCCAAAAAAGAAGGACCATAATAGCACAGGCTCATTAATAAGTAACCACTTAATTACTTTGGCCAAAGAAATAATACTTATAGCAATTCCTAAAAAAAGGGCAAATAAGAATTTGCCATTAATAGATAACCAGGCACTTTTAAAACCTTTTGTTTTCCATATCTTAAAAAAAGCAAGATTAATACTATCTATACTTTCTAATAGTTCTTCATAAATACCAGAAATAAAAGCTATAGTTCCTCCTGAAACACCCGGAACAACATCTGCTGCTCCCATTGCTATCCCTTTAAGAGAAATGATAAGGTAATCAAAAAAACGTCTATGCATTTGCTTTTTATTAAGGAAAGCTAAAGGTATGGAATTTTAGTTTTAAGCGTTTTTAAATTTTATCATTATTTCTTCAATAGATTTGCGCTTATAAATTGTTGGAAATAATTCTTCGATAATAAAATAATAGTCTTTATTTAAACCTAAAGCATTTTTAAGATGAAAATAGCCATTATCGGCTTGATTGGTAGTAAAGTATAATCCAGCTAAACGGTATTCTACTTCGGCAGTATCCGGAAAGAATTCTGCAGTTTGTATTAAATTAAAAATGGCAGCTTCATATTCGCCTAAATTAATAAGGATATCTGCTCTTGCTAACCAGGTGTCCAGTTCATAATTGCCAAGCTCTAATGTTTTTTTATAACCTCTTTCTGCTTCTTCTAAAAAGTTTAATCGCTGATTTATTTGTGCATATAATTTCCAATAAATCACATTTTCTGTGTCAATATTAATGGCTTTATTGATGTAGTATAATGCCTTTTGATAATTTTTATTTCTATTGTAAAAGTGGGTTATTGCTATCCAACCTTTATCTAACAATGGATCTTCTTCAACAGTTTTGTAAAAGTGTTGAACTGCTAGATTATCCTGGCCTAATTTTTCGTAACAATAACCAATACGTAATAAGGCAAATGATGTAGGATCGTCTAATGCCAAAGTGATTTTGTAATTTTCTATGGCTTCTTTTAATTGATTTAGTTTTTCTAAAACTTTACCTTTTTCTAAATAAGCCCCTATAAATGTGTCGTCGGAGATTATGGCAAAATCAAAAGCAGCCAATGCTTTTTTATATTCTTTTATGTTAAAATATTGTTTTCCGAGTTGGTGCCAGGCGACTTCGCAATAGGGATTTTTGTTCAAGTAAACATTTAAGTAATCAATAGCTTCTTCATTTTGATCTAAAAATTCAAAACAATAAATGGCATTGTAAAGCGCAGAGTAATCTTCATAATCTGCTTCCAAACATTTTAAAAAACACAATTTTGCATCTTCAAATTTATCTAAAAACAGATATTCCATTCCTATAAGTGAAAATAAATCTGCCTTTTCTTGAGAAAATTCTAAGGCTTGTTGTAAAACACTTATTGCGCCTTCATGATCATCTTTTTTAGATAAAATGTTAGCTTTTTGAATATAGACTTCTTCGTTTGCAGGCTCAATGTCGGAGAGTCTATTTAATAGTTGGTCTGCAAGTTTTAGTTTATTTTCGAACACATAAATTTCTACTTGAAATAACTTTAAGTTAATAGATGTAGGGTGTTGAGATAAACCTAATTTAATAGCTTTCTTTGCTAGTGCCATTTTACCAATCTCCATGTAGTGTTGTATAATATTCTCGAATTCGTTTGAGTCGAAAAACAAAACACGGTTTGTTTTTAACATAGATTCAAACCTTGATAGCGATAAATTGTTGTTGTCGTCGTATTGACTATACTCCATAGGCATTTTTAATAATTAACTTGAATAAATGTAGTATTCTATATATTATGATAGATGTTTTTTGTTCAATGTTTTCAACAAAATAGTTAACAGGTTAATTAATTATAAGTTTTATTTCGATAGGGTATTTAATACATCAATAATAATGTTACAGCCTTTAATTAAATCTTCATTAGAGATTGTAAGAGGAGGTGTTATTCGTATAGCATGAGGCTCAAAAAGTAACCAAAAGAGAATTAATCCTTTATCTTGACATTTTAAAATTACTTGGTTAGTTATTTCAGATGATGGAGTTATTACTGCTAACATTAAGCCTTTTCCTCGTATGTCTTTAATTAGAGGGTGCACTAAATGTTTTCGTATTAAGTCTTCTTTTTCTAAAGTTTTAGCAATAAGATTAGTTGTTGTAATTTCCTGCAAGGTTACGAGTGCAGCAGCAGCAATAACAGGATTACCACCAAAAGTAGTGATATGACCTAATTTTGGATTATCCATTAGGCAATCCATCATTTCTTTTGAAGCTGTAAAAGCTCCAATTGGTAAACCGCCTCCAAGGCCTTTTCCAGTTACTACAATATCCGGAACACAATTATAGTGTTCAAAACCAAAAAGTTTACCTGTACGTCCTATACCAGTTTGTATTTCATCTAATATTAAAATGGCTCCAACTTCAGTACAGCGCTGTCTTACTTTTTGTAAGTAGTTTTGCTTTGGTTCAATAAAACCAGCTCCTCCTTGTATTGTTTCTAAAACAACAGCAGCAGTTTTAGATGTAATTTGCTTTAAATGTGTTTCATTATTAAATTCAATAAAATGAATATCCGGAATTAATGGTCGAAAAGCCTGTTTACGTTCTTCGAAACCCATAATACTCATGGAACCCATTGTATTACCATGATATGCTTTATTTGCTGCAATAATTTGAGAGCGACCGGTAAATCGTCGGGCTAATTTTAAAGCACCTTCTATGGCTTCGGTTCCCGAATTTGTTAAATAGGTATTCTCCAATGGTGTTGGTAAATGTTGTGCTAATAACTTAGTAAGCTCTACTGCAGGTTTTTGGATGTATTCTCCATAAACCATAACATGTAAATATTTATCTACTTGAGTTTTAATTGCCGAAACTACTTTTGGATGTTTATGCCCTAAACTACAGGCAGAAACTCCAGCAACAAAATCGAGATATGCTTTATTGTTTTGGTCATAAATATAACTGCCATCAGCATGGGAGATTTGCATTGCTAAAGGATGCGATGTAGTTTGTGCTTGATATTTAAAAAAATCTGTCTTAATTATCTTTTCTTTTCTTTTTGAACTGTTTTAGTCGTGTTCTATTTTTTTTCTCAATTATTTCTTTAGGAATATTTCTTGCAGCTTTATTTTCTTTTTTGGAAGTTTTAGCCTCTTTATCCGATTCTTCTACACGCTTAATTAGAGAATCATCAAAAAATTCTTCTTGAGGAATATAGTCCTCCAACCCTTTAATAATAGGAAGAACTAATGGAGGATCATCCTTAAATAGATCTTCAATACTCATAGGACGCTCATCAATACGCCAATCGAAACCTCGAAAAAGACGTACGTTTTCAGGAAACTGTGACTCCGGATATGTGGAGCCATCAATTTGATTAATCTTTCTAACTTCATCTATGGTGTTGTTGGTTATCCAAATTTTAATTTTTCCTGATTTAGATTTGTCAATACCTACGAGTTCATTCTTGTCATTTCTTAAATAATAAATGGATTCAGCATTTTTAATAAT
>JAGLKH010000494.1 GCA_023141985.1 Flavobacteriaceae bacterium
AGTCCAATGTTTACTTGTTATATTAGTTTTGTTATACGCAATAAATCCATCAACACTAAGCCCATCTACCTTTGCTATTTTATACTTAAACCCCACTTTTGTAGATAAATTGTCTCTATCTTCTTTTCTATAACCAGCTTCTTTCGTAGCTATTAAACCAGGATTTGCATCATTTATTGAACCATCAGGGTTATCAGCTAACAGATAAGGAAAGTTACCATATGTTTGAAGCAAAAGATTTCCGGGGTCAGCATCATCTGAAGGATATGTAACATCTTGATTACTATAAGACATATCGACTGATACGCTTAAATTATCATTTACAGCGACGTCAATGTTAGATAAAATGCCTATCCTTTTAGATTCATTAATACCATCTTTAAAAATTGACCCTACTTCAGAAAAGTTTGAAGACAGAAAATATTTAACAGCATCAGAACCACCACTAACAGATAAACCAGCTTTACTTTGCGTAGAATTGTTTTTAAATATTTCATCAGTCCAATTTGTATTAGGGTAGCGAGTTGGGTCACTTCCATCTCCAAGTTTAGTTAGTTCATCTGCAGTCCATGGCAGAGGATTACCTAAATCTGCTGCTCTTAGGTTTTGAAATGTTGCAATCTGTTGTGAATTAGCACGCTCTGTTACGAAAGTAGGCTGGTAAATACCTTGATTAAAAGTAACATTAATACTTGGCTTACCTATTTTTCCTCTTTTGGTGGTTATTAGAATTACTCCATTTGCAGCACGTGCTCCATAAATTGCAGCAGAAGCGTCTTTTAATATAGAAATACTTTCAATATCACGAGGATCAATTTGATTTATATCTATACGTCCTGCAACTCCATCAATAACAACTAACGCATCATTATTCCCTAATGTACTGAGTCCACGAATTGTGATCGATGAAACATCGTCTCCAGGTTCCCCCGTACGATTAAGCGCGGTAACACCTGTTAATCTACCAGATAATGTATTGGTAATATTATTGGTTGGAGCGGCTTCTAACACCTCTCCTTTAACATCGGCAACAGATCCTGTAAGAGTCGCTTTTCTTTGAGTACCATAACCTATAACAACGATTTCGCCTAAACTTTCAGCTGACGCTTTAAGAGTAAGATTAATAGTAGTTTGATTGCCCACAACAATTTCCTGATTTTCAAAACCAATGTATGAAAACACAAGCACTGATGAGGCATCCGGTGCCGAAATACTGTACTTACCATCAAAATCGGTAATAGCACCTGTTGTGGTACCTTTAACCAGTATATTTACCCCTGGTAACAATTCACCGAGTTCATCCGAGACAACACCGGTTACATTTATTTGAGCCAACACATTACCAGATAACATGCTGAAACAAAGTAACAATATCAATTGTAAAATTCTTTTTTTCATTGTATAAATTTTAAGGTTAGTAATTTTTTTGCATACATTAACAATATTAATGCTACAATATTATTACAAATTCACTTAACTCTTTGCAAGTATATTACTAGATGCATGTTACTTTTTACCCTTTTTTTTGTTTTTATTAATTATAAGTATGCATTTACAGTATATATTCTTTATGTTTAGATTGAGCTTATTGCAGTATAATTTGATTAATATCAGAAGGCATAAAACTTGAAGAATCTTCAAGAGTAATAAACTTTGCTCCTAGTTTATTATATATTATGTTAAGCTTATGATTATATGCACTGAGGTTAAATTGTTGGCTGAAATAGATAAACGAATAACACAAATGCTATGATAGAGAATACATACACGGAAATACAAAATTTAAAACGGAGAGCGAACCTTATTTTGCTTCACAAAATAATTTAATAAGTAACAATCTCAAAGCTACCAACACTTATAGAATTGGTGGAGAATACAGATATAAAGAATTGAGTTTTAGAGGTAGTTACAGGCTGGAGGAAAGTCCATATAATAATACTGATTTTTATGGAGACTTAAAAGGGTTTTCTTTAGGGTTAGACTATAATTTTGGAAATACTAAACTGGATTTAGCTTATGAAAATTCTAAAAGAACAATAGATCATCAATTATGTTTGAAATATCATTCTAACAAAATCTCGGATGTCATCACATTTACAAACCTATAAGGCTCCCAAAGCCAAATATCTTTTATAGTTTTGTTCATATATAACCACCTTAATGGGATTTGGAAGGTATTCTTTTTCCATTCCATGACCCATTGCTGTTTGAGATTCTTGCAGTGTTAAATACACACCACTAACAACTGCTGCATACATCGAAGACCCCAATGCACAAGTCTCAAATGAACTGGTAATTTTAATTGGTAGATTGAGAACATTTGAAAGGGTTTGCATCACAAAATCAGATTTTTTTGCAACTCCTCCCAATGCAATTACTTCATGAATTTTCACCTCATTTTCAAGTAGTCTGTCAACGATAGCTTTCGAACCATATGCAGTAGCTTCTACCAGAGCCTTAAAAATCATCGGAGCTGTACTTCCCAAAGTTAAACCCGATATGGTTCCTTTTAAAGATTGATCAGCATCTGGTGTCCTGCGTCCGTTTAACCAATCTGTAGCAATTATGTCGTTTTCAGTCACTTCTAATTTACTGGCTTCTTCAGATAATTTTTCAATTATATTGCTTTCAATACCTATCCTCTGTTGTTCATTCTCAATAAAAGATAAAGGCCAAGCCAATACTTCTTTATACCAAGCATATATATCTCCAAAGGCACTTTGCCCAGCTTCTATCCCTATATATCCAGGAATTACAGACCCATCAACCTGTCCGCAAATACCTGGAATTAATTTATCTCCAACATCTTTTTTAGGAACAATCATAATATCACATGTAGAAGTTCCAATAATTCGAAGTAATGATCCTGATTTGATTTCACCACCAACAGCCCCTGCATGTGCATCAAAAATACCAACGCCCACTTTTACATCTGTACTTAATCCAAGACTGTTTGCCCATTCTTCGGACAAGGTTCCAACTAAAGTATCACTAGTATGTGTTTCAGTATACAGATTTTCTCTAAAACCTTTTAATAGCGGATCCAAGGAAATCAAAAACTCTTCCGATGGCAACCCTCCCCATTCGGCATGCCACATTGCTTTATGTCCTGCCGCGCATCTGCTTCGTTTTATTTCTTTAGGGTTTGTATTTCCCGTAACCAATGCTGGCATCCAATCGCAATGTTCAACAAAAGAAAAGGCTTTTTCTCGGAGGGATTTATCCTCTCTTAAAACATGTAGCATCTTAGCCCAAACCCATTCTGAAGAATAAATACCTCCTTCAAACTTCGTATAGTCAATTTCCCATTGCTTTGCTAATACATTGATTTCTTCAGCTTCCTTAATGGCTGTATGATCTTTCCACAACATAAACATTGCATTAGGATTATCAGAAAATTCATCTAACATCGCAAGTGGTGTTCCTTGTTTATCAACTAAAACTGGGGTGCACCCTGTAGTGTCAAACCCTAATCCTACAACATTTTCAGTTACTTCTGCATTGCATTTATCCAAAACTTTTTTTACAGAGCTTCTCAATCCTTCAATATAATCTTTTGGGTGCTGCCTGTACTGATTTTTTGATGGATCGCAGTACAATCCCTTTTTCCAGCAGCTATATTTTT
>JAGLKH010000495.1 GCA_023141985.1 Flavobacteriaceae bacterium
GATTATGAATATGTACTAAACCATAGCGAATCCATTTATTGTTTTGTTTCAGATGACGAAGTACTTCAAAAAGTATTAAAAATTAAAGATAAAACGAGCTTAAAAGAAGTGTATTCTTTTGACCATATAGAAGGGTGTAAACACTATTCAGAGTTATTCGAATTAGGTAAAGATGAAAGCACACAACATGAAGTAGAAGAAAGAAAAGATGCTGTGATGCCTTCCGATTTAGCAACCATTATTTATACTTCCGGAACCACAGGAAGGCCAAAGGGGGTGATGCTTTCTCATAATAATATTGTTACCAATGTTTTAGCAAGTGAAAAACGTATTCCTTTAGGTTATGCCAAAGCCAAAGCCCTCAGCTTTCTTCCTGTCTGTCATATATTTGAACGTATGATTTTGTATCTATACCAATATAGTGGTATGGAAATTTATTTTGCAGAATCCATTGAAAAAGTAGGTGAAAATTTAAACGAAATTAAACCTCATATTATGACAGCTGTGCCAAGATTGTACGAAAAAATGTATGATAGGATTTATGCAAAAGGTGAAAATCTATCTGGAGTTAAAAAGATACTATATTATTGGGCTATCAAACTTGGATTAAAATTTGAACCATATGGAGCAAATGGTTGGTGGTATGAGAAAAAATTAAATTTAGCACGTAAATTAATATTTTCCAAATGGCAGGCAGGCTTTGGTGGCAATTTAAAACTTATGGTTTCCGGTAGCGCTGCATTGCAAACAAGATTGACAAGAGTATTTACAGCAGCCGGATTGCCTATTATGGAAGGTTATGGGTTAACCGAAACTTCTCCTGTAGTATCAGTAAACGATCAACGCAATGGTGGTTTTAGAATTGGAACGGTTGGAAAAATTATTGATGATGTTGAAGTTAAAATTGCCGATGATGATGAAATCCTTGTTAAAGGTCCTAATGTAATGTTAGGCTATTACAAAGATCCGGATAAAACTGCTGAAGTAATGACTGGAGACTATTTTCATACCGGAGACAAAGGGATGATTGATGAAGATGGATTTTTAAAAATTACCGGTCGTAAAAAAGAAATGTTTAAAACATCGGGAGGTAAATATGTAATTCCTGCACTTTTAGAGAACGATCTAAAACAATCTCTATTTATTGAACAAATTATGGTTGTTGGTGAAGGTGAAAAAATGCCGGCAGCAATTATCCAACCTAATTTTGAATTTATTAAAGATTGGATTGATAGAAAAGGAAAAAATATTCAAAAAGATAATGCTTCAATTGCAAATTCCGAAATTGTAATTAATCGTATTCAGAAAGAAGTGGATAAATGCAATGTTAATTTTGGGAAGTGGGAACAAATTAAACGCTTCGAACTCACACCAGATGTATGGAATATAGATAAAGGCCACCTTACGCCTACTATGAAAATGAAACGTGATGTGATTAAAGAAATCTATAAAGACCTTTACGATAAAATTTATTGTTAACAACACTATTTGTTAAGCTCCTTGACATTTCTTAAAGGGGTTTTAAATTAATTTACTATGCGTGCATAATTTTTTGTTAATTTA
>JAGLKH010000496.1 GCA_023141985.1 Flavobacteriaceae bacterium
CATAATAAGCTTCATCACTAAACACAATTGTTTTTTTACTTACCGATGAACAAAAATCTTGAAGAGTATCAGCTGGTAATAGTGTGGAGGTTGGATTATTAGGATTACAAATAAAAACCATTTTCGTGTTTGCCGAAATTCGTTTTTCAATTTCAGGAAGGTCATATCCTAAATTTTCATCTACAGGCACCCAATTAATATTTGCACCCCACATTTTGGCATATTGCATCATGGCTAAAAATGTAGGTTTAGCTGCGATAATTTCACCACCATTGGCAGCAAAAGTGATTCCTGAAATTTTTAACCCTTCAGTAGATCCTCCTGTAATAATAATACTTTCTGCGCTAACGCCATGTTTTTTCGCAAGTATTTCTGCAAGCTCATCAGCATACGAAAAAGGATAACGACAGCCATCGTTAAATGCTTTTTTCACAGCGTTTCTAACTCTTTCCGAAGGACCATAAGGATTTTCGTTAGAGCTTAATCGAATAGGGTCGGTAAATTCTCTAGGATTAAATTTAATTCTTTCTTCAGCAGTTAGCGTTTCAATTCCACTTAATCCGTTAAATAAAGTAAATCCACCTGCTAAAGTTGCTGTTTTAAGCCATTGGCGTCTGTTAAATTCCATAAGATGTTGATTTTCTTCTAAATTAAGATTTTAATATTAGTTATCAAAATTCATTTTTATTGTAGTATTTAATAATTAAAGTAATTTTTAAAAGCAGCTATGTTTTTCTAATATCATAATTTATTTTCTGTATATTCAATCGCTCGATGAAACCGGAAACAAGAAAAGAC
Source organism: Flavobacteriaceae bacterium (assembly GCA_023141985.1). GTDB lineage: Bacteria > Bacteroidota > Bacteroidia > Flavobacteriales > Flavobacteriaceae > PRS1. The sequence continues at coordinate 799 of JAGLKH010000496.1, forward strand.
GAAATAATAATTACTGCTGCTAGACTTTTTAAAGAAAAAGGTTATAGTGCTGTAACTATGAGAGATATTGCTAAAGCTATGGGAATAAAAGCAGCAAGCTTATATAACCATATTAATTCCAAACAAGAAATACTTTCTAATATAATAATAACATTGGCCGAAGAGTTTACAAAAGGCATGAAAATTATTATGAATTCTAATAATAATAGTATAGATGATTTAAAAAACATAGTTGATCTTCATGTAAAAATTACTACAAATAACGCGTTTGGAATGGCTTCATTAAATAACGATTGGATGCATCTTGAAGATAAATTAGAATATTATTTAGAGTTAAGAAAAAATTACGAAAACAACTTTAGACAAATCATTGAACTGGGAATAAAGAATAATGAATTAGTTAGTGCAGATACTAATTTAATCCTTTTTTCTGTACTATCAACCCTTCGTTCACTTTACATATGGATACCAAATAAAGAAGATTTACAAAACACAAATTTAGCATCAAACTTAAGCAAAGTATTATTGAATGGAATAATTAAATAATTAGCTTAATTTTTGTAAATTTGTAAACATAACTAACAAACGTTAGTTTAAATATTTTTGAGAATTATAAAAATTTTATGACAGATTTTCATCAAATAAAAGTTGCAGAAGTTTATAAAGAAACAAAAGATACTGTAGTTATAGAATTTGAGATTCCCAATAATCTTCAAAAGACCTTTGCCTTTAAACAAGGGCAACATTTAACGTTGCGTAAAATTATTAATGATGAAGATGTACGTCGTTCTTATTCTTTGTGTTCAAGCCCTTTTGATAAGCAATGGAAAGTTGCAGTTAAGCAAATACCAGGTGGTGTGTTTTCCACTTTTGCTAATACTGAATTAAGATCAGGTGATTCTCTTGATATTATGAAACCAACAGGAAACTTTTATGTTGACGTTGAGTCAGAAACATCTAAAAACTATATTGCATTTGCAGCAGGAAGTGGTATTACTCCATTGTTATCAATTATAAAAACACATTTAACGCTAGAACCTAAAAGTACATTCAAGTTATTTTACTTAAATCAAACTGTAAAATCCATTATCTTTAAAGAAGAAATTGAGCGGTTAAAAAATAAGTTTTTTGGGAGATTTCAAGTCTTTTATTTTCTAACAAATGAACAGCGTGATATTCCATTTTTAAACGGCAGGTTTGATAAAGAAAAGTTAGCAATTTTAACCAAAACATTTATAGATATAGAAGATACAGACCATTGTTTTATTTGTGGTCCACAAGATATGATTTTCCTGATAAGAGATGAACTACAAACAGCAGGATTAGACAAAGAAAAAATTCATTATGAATTATTTTTCTCTGGCAGTACTGATGCCGTAGATAAAAAAATAGCAGAAGCCCTAGAACATAAAGCAGAAGGTACTGAAGTGACTATTATAGATGGAGGAAAAGAGTTTCATTTTGTTATGGACGATGATTCTGATACCATTTTAGATGGGGCTCTAGCAGCAGGAGCGGACTTACCGTTTGCATGCAAAGGAGGGGTTTGTAGCACATGTAAATGTAAAATAATTGAAGGCTCGGTAGAAATGAAAGTTAATTATGCGCTTGAAGAAAGTGAAGTAAAAAACAACTTTGTGTTAAGCTGTCAAGCGGTACCAACAAGTAAAAAAGTAAAGGTGGATTTTGATGTCTAAATCGAAACAACCTACAAGGTTTTAAAATATTAATTAAAACAATCCTTAAAAAGCCCTCTCCCTTGGAGAGGGTTTGGGAGAGGCTTATGAGTGAAGAACAAATAAAAAATTTAGAAGCTCAATTTGAAGCACGTATTGCTCGTGACGAAAAAATTGAACCTAAAGATTGGATGCCAGAAAAATACAGGCAGACTCATATTAGGCAAATGTCTCAACATGCGCATTCAGAAATCATTGGGATGCTTCCAGAAGGCAATTGGATAACAAGAGCACCATCGTTACGTCGTAAAGTTGCCTTATTAGCAAAAGTACAAGACGAAGGAGG